>NZ_JBHYUG010000075.1:16332-39255 GCF_042749375.1 Streptomyces sp. NPDC059477
CACGCTGGCCGGGTTTTTCCCCCCCACCCGGTGGTACGCGCCCCCCCGCGGGGGGGCCCCCGGTCCGGGAGGCGGCGGTGCGCCCCCCGGACCCTTCCGCCGCCCGCGGGGATGAAGGCGGCGGTGTCCCCCAGCCCACTGGTCCAGTACAGCGGGCCGACCCACGCAGAGCCATGGAACCGCTCCCCCGATGGCCGGAGAAGAGCGCACGGACAGGCGCACGGCCACACACCGGGAGCACGCCGCAACGCACCGTGCTCGGCCCGCACTTCCGTACGGACCACAATCCCGCCATCCGGAAAAAGGCCCCTTAACGCTTGGGATGCGGCGAACTACGCTGGGTTTACGAATGCCGCGTGCCTATGCCAGAGCGGCAGCCGGATGTGTCGAGGGGTGGCGCAATGTCCAGGGAGCAACGCGGGCCGAACGACAAACTCGGCGCCGTTCTCGCCCTCGCGGGCATCAGCAACGCAGGTCTCGCGCGACGCGTCAACGACCTCGGGGCGCAACGCGGGTTGACGCTTCGCTACGACAAGACCTCGGTGGCGCGCTGGGTCTCCAAGGGCATGGTGCCGCAGGGCGCGGCGCCGCACCTGATCGCCGCCGCCATCGGACAGAAACTCGGCCGCCCGGTGCCGCTGCACGAGATCGGGCTCGCCGACGCCGACCCCGCGCCCGAGGTCGGCCTCGCCTTCCCGCGCGACGTCGGCCAGGCCGTGCGCTCGGCGACCGAGCTGTACCGCCTCGACCTCGCCGGACGCCGGGCCGGATCCGGCGGCATCTGGCAGTCGCTGGCCGGCTCCTTCGCGGTGAGCGCATACGCAACGCCCGCCTCGCGGTGGCTGATAACCCCGGCCGACAGTTCGGTCGCGCGCGACGCACACCTCTCCGAGGGCTCCGGCGCACCGCTCAAAGTCGGCCACAGCGATGTGCGCAAGCTGCGCGAGGCAGCGGAGGACGCCAGGCGCTGGGACTCCAAGTACGGAGGCGGCGACTGGCGTTCGTCGATGGTGCCGGAGTGCCTGCGCGTGGAGGCGGCCCCGCTGCTGCTCGGCTCGTACTCCGACGAGGTCGGCCGCGCCCTGTTCGGCGCCGCCGCCGAACTCACCCGGCTCGCGGGCTGGATGGCCTTCGACACCGGCCAGCAGGAGGCGGCCCAGCGGTACTACATCCAGGCGCTGCGGCTCGCCCGCGCGGCGGCGGACGTCCCGCTGGGCGGCTATGTGCTGGCGTCGATGTCGTTGCAGGCGACCTATCGCGGCTTCGGTGACGAGGGGGTGGACCTCGCGCAGGCCGCGCTGGAGCGCAACCGGGGGCTCGCCACCGCCCGCACCATGAGCTTCTTCCGGCTCGTCGAGGCACGCGCGCACGCCCGCGCGGGGGACGCCCAGGCGGCGGGGGCGGCGCTGAAGGCGGCGGAGGGGTGGCTGGAGCGGTCGCGTGAGGGTGATCACGATCCGTCGTGGCTGGGGTTCTACTCCTACGACCGTTTCGCGGCGGACGCGGCCGAGTGCTACCGGGATCTGAAGGCGCCGCGTCAGGTGCGGAGGTTCACCGAGCAGGCGCTGTCCCAGCCCACGGAGGAGTTCGTGCGGTCGCACGGTTTACGGCTGGTGGTGTCGGCGGTGGCCGAGCTGGAGTCGGGGAATCTTGACGCGGCGTGCGAGCAGGGGGTGCGGGCGGTCGAGGTGGCGGGGCGGATCTCGTCCGCGCGGACGACGGAGTACGTGCGGGATTTGTTGCACAGGCTTGAGGCGTATGGGGATGAGCCTCGGGTGGTGGAGTTGCGGGAGCGGGCCCGGCCGTTGCTGATGGCGCCGGCGTAGGGGTTCTCGTTGTCGGGGGCGTCTGCCTGGCTGGGGTGGTTCTCGGGCTGACCGCCGTGGGGGGTTCTCGCGCAGTTCCCCGCGCCCCTGGCGGCGTGGGGTGATCCGGCGATCGCCTGCGGCCCTGGCGGGGTGCGGTGATACGGCGATCGCCCGTGGCCCCGGGCCGTGGTTCCACTGGGGCGGGGCCGGTGTGTTTGAAGGGGGTGTCAGTGGCGCAGTGCACTATCTAGGTGGGAGGTGGTGCAGGTGCGAGGTGGTGTGTACGACTGTGATGTGCTCGTCGTCGGTGGGGGGATCGTCGGGCTGTCCACGGCGTACGCGATCAGCCGTGCCGCGCCCGGTACCCGGGTGACCGTGCTGGAGAAGGAGCCGGGGCCCGCCCGGCACCAGACGGGGCACAACAGCGGGGTCATCCACAGCGGGATCTACTACCGGCCGGGCTCCCTCAAGGCGCGGTACGCGGTGCGCGGCGCCGCCGAGATGGTGAAGTTCTGCGCCGAGTACGGCATCGCGCACGCCGTCACCGGCAAACTGATCGTCGCCACCGACCGCGCCGAGCTGCCCCGCCTGCACGCCCTGGTACAGCGCGGCCGGGAGAACGGCATCCCGGTGCGCGAGCTGGGCGCCGCCCAGATCGCCGAGTACGAGCCCGAGGTGCGCGGCCTCGCCGCCATACACGTCGGCACCACCGGCATCTGCGACTTCGTGGGCGTCGCCCGCCGCCTGGGCGAGGCGTCCGGCGCGGAGATCCGGTACGGCCAGGAGGTCGTCCGCGTCGACCGGCGCCCGGAGCGGGGCGTGGCCGTGCGTACCCGCGCCGGGGACATCGTGCGCGGCCGGGTGCTGGTGAACTGCGCGGGGCTGTACTGCGACGAGATCGCCCGGCTGACCGGCGACGACCCGGAGATGCGGATCGTGCCGTTCCGGGGCGAGTACTACGAGCTGGCGCGGCCCGGTCTGGTGCGCGGACTGGTGTATCCGGTGCCCGACCCGGCGTTCCCGTTCCTCGGCGTCCATCTCACCCGGGGGATCGACGGCGGCGTCCACATCGGCCCCAACGCCGTCCCCGCCCTCGCCCGCGAGGGGTACCGGTGGGGTGTCGTACGGCCCCGCGAGATCGCCACGACCGTGAGCTGGCCCGGGTCATGGCAGCTGGCCCGGCAGCACTGGCGGTACGGCGGCGGTGAGCTGCGGCGCTCGCTGTCGAAGGGGGCGTTCACGGCAGCCGTGCGCCGGCTGCTGCCCGTCGTACGGGAGGACGATCTGGTGCCCGCGCCGGCCGGGGTGCGCGCGCAGGCCGTGCTGCGGGACGGGTCCCTCGTCGACGACTTCCTGATCAAGGAGGCGCCCCGGGCCGTCCATGTCCTCAACGCCCCCTCCCCGGCCGCCACCGCCTCGCTGCCGATCGGGCGGGAGGTGGCCCGGCGCGCCCTGTCGGCGCTCTCGACGCCGGGGGACCTGTGAGGCGCGGGGCGGCCAGTGGTGGTGGGCGGGCCTCCAGCGGCCTGCGAGGGCGCCGGGCGGGTCGGCGCAGGGGTGGAGACCCGGCCCGCCCCCCGACGTAAAATCGACCCACTGTGTCTGACTCGCCCCTCTCCCCAGAAACCTCCCGGCCCACCCGGGACCCGCAGGCCCGGCAAGAGGCGCGGCCCGCGCCGGACCCGCACCCGGACCCGGACCCGCCGCACCACCCCGGCGTGCCCGTCCGGCACACCCGGGCCAAAGGGGAGCCCCGGTTCCCGGACGGGCCCCAGGCCGATCCCGCCGGGTCGCACTTCGAGCGGCGGATCCGCAGCTTCCAGCCCCGGCGCAGCCGGGTGACCGCCGGGCAGGCGGACGCGCTCCAGCGGCTGTGGCCCGGGTGGGGGCTGGACATCGACGGACAGCGCGTCCTCGACCTGGCGGAGATGTTCGGCAACGCCCGGCCCGTCGTGCTGGAGATCGGGTTCGGGATGGGCGAGGCGACCGCGCGGATGGCCGCCGCCGACCCGGACACCAACATCCTCGCCGTGGACGTCCACACCCCCGGCCAGGGCAATCTGCTCAACCTCGCCGACCAGGACGGACTCACCAACGTCCGGGTCGGCAACGGCGACGCCATCATCCTGCTGCGCGAGATGCTCGCCCCCGACTCCCTCGACGGGCTGCGCGTCTACTTCCCCGACCCCTGGCCCAAGAAGCGGCACCACAAGCGGCGGCTGATCCAGCCCGAGTTCCTCGACCTCGCCGCGACCCGGCTGCGGCCCGGCGCGCTGCTGCACTGCGCCACCGACTGGGAGCCGTACGCCGAGCAGATGCTGGAAGTCCTCACGGCACACCCCGACTTCGTGAACACCCGGGCCGACGGCGGTTTCGCGCCCCGCCCCGGTTTCCGCCCGCTCACCCGCTTCGAGGGGCAGGGGCTGGACAAGGGCCATGTGGTGAACGACGTGATGTTCCGCCGCGTACCGCACGGGGAACATGCCCAGAACCCCGCCCACAACCCCGCCCGGAACCCGGCCCACGCCCCCGCCAACACCCCTGCCCGAACCCCCGCCCAGAACCCTGCGCAAAACCCCTTCCACCAGCACCACCTGGACCGTTCGGCGACCCGGCGGCCCCACGCCGGCTGAGCACCGGGCACCGTCGCGGGCGGTGCGCCCTCTCGTTAGGGTCGATGCCGTGGCCAGCGATTCCCCGTACCCGACCCATCCCTGCGGTCCGCCCGCCGACCCGCCCCGGCAGGTGCGGTGGTGGCGGCGCTGGAGCTACCGGTACACGCGCGCCGCGCAGGCCCACCCCACCGCCTGGCGCCGGGTGCGGCACGGCTCGCTGGCCATCCTGCTCGCGCTGTCGGGGCTGGTCATCCTCGCGCTGGTCCGTCAGGAGACCGGCACCGAGGGCTTTCTGGTGGGCCTGGGACTGGCCGTGCTGCCGGTGCCGCTGCTGATCGGCGCGTTCCGCTGGCTGGACCGGGTCGAGCCGGGCCCCTGGCGGAATGTCGTGTTCGCCTTCGCCTGGGGGGCCTGCGCGGCGGCGCTGATAGCGATCGTCGCCAACAGCTTCGCGACCCGGTGGATAGCCACCGCGACCGCCGACCCGGCCGGCGCGGACACCTTAGGGGCGACGGTGATAGCGCCGGTGGTCGAGGAGTCCGCGAAGGGCGCCGCGATCCTGCTGCTCTTCCTGTTCCGCAGACGGGACTTCACCGGGATCGTCGACGGCGTGGTGATCGCCGGGATCACCGCGACCGGCTTCGCCTTCACCGAGAACATCCTCTACCTCGGCAACGCCTTCGGCACCGACCAGTCCAGCGGCGACGCCGGGCTCGCCTCGGTCACCGTCGCCACCTTCTTCGTACGCGTCGTCATGTCGCCGTTCGCGCATCCGCTGTTCACCGTGCTCACCGGCATCGGCTTCGGCCTCGCGGCGGTGGCCGGGGAGCGCCAGCGGGTGCGGCGGGTGCTGCTGCCGCTGTCCGGGCTGCTGCTCGCGATGGGCGTGCACGCGTTCTGGAACGGCTCCGCGTCCTTCGGCGACTACGGCTTCTTCGCCGTGTACGGCGCCTTCATGGTCCCCGCGTTCGCGCTGCTGACCTGGCTGGTGATCTGGACCCGGCAGCGGGAGCTGCGGGTGGTGCGCGAGGAGTTGCCCGCGTATGTCACCACCGGCTGGTTCTCCCCCGCCGAGCCCTACGCGCTCGGCTCGATGCGGGCCCGCCGTCTCGCCCGCGAGTACGCCGGACGCCGGCTCGGCAGAAAAGCGGCCCGTGCGGTGGCCGAGTACGAGGCGTACGCCACCTCGCTCGCGGTGCTGCGCCGGCGGGGCAGCCGGGGCCGGGCCCGCGCCGACTTCGTATCCCGCGAGCGGGAGCTGCTCGGCGAGCTGTGGCGCCGCCGGGACCTCGCGGCCCCGGCCCTGGCCCACGCGGCCCACGCCACGGCCCCGCCGCCCCCGGTCCCGCCCTGGCCGCCGTACCCGAGCGGCGGGTACGGCAGCGGATACGGGACCGGCTACGGCACCGGCTACGGGACCGGCCACGACGGCGGCCACGGCACCGGTCACCCGGGCCCCGGCGCTTCCGTCACACCGCACCCCGCGTACCACCACAACCCTTACCGCACCTGAGGCCGAGGCGGGCCGTCAGGGATTGAGGCCCTTGCCGCGCAGCCAGGCCAGCGGGTCCACGCCGCCACCCGACCCGGTGTGCACCTCCAGGTGCAGATGGGCCCCGGTGACATTGCCGGTGGCGCCGACCCGTCCGATGACATCGCCGGTGGTGACCTGCTGGCCGACGCTGACGCTGATCGAGGACTGGTGCGCGTACCAGATCTCGGTGCCGTCATCGAGGGTGAGCACGGTCTTGTAGCCGTACGAACCGTCCCAGCCGGCCTGGGTGATGGTGCCGGAGTGGACGGCCTTGATGAGGGTGCCGGTGGGGGCGGCGAAGTCGAGGCCGGTGTGGTAGCCGGAGGACCACAGCGAGCCGGCCTGGCCGTAGGTCGAGGTGAGGGTGTACGAGGAGGTCGGCAGCGCGAACTGCCTTGCCAGCTCGGCGAGGCGCTCTTCCTCGGCCTTGCGCGCGGCTTCCTCCTCCGCCTTCTTCTTCTCGGCGGCGGCCTTCTCGCGGGCTTCCTGCTCCGCCTTCTCGGCGGCCTCGGCGGCCTCCTTCTCGGCGGCGGCCAGGAGCGCCTCGGTGGCCTTGGTGTCGAGCTGCTCCTGCTGGCTCTCGGCCTGCGCCATGATCCGGGCGCGCAGCGCCTCACCGGCGTCGGTGGTGCCCTGCTCGCTGTCGGCCGGGGTGACGCCGAGGCTGCTGAGCGGGGTGGCCTCGATCGCGGTGGCCGGCTCGGCGGTGTCCTCGCCGTCGTCCGTGAAGGTGGCGAGGTCGGGCAGGGAGATGGCGACCGGCGGCTTGCCGGTCTGCGCGGTGGCCATGCCGCCCGCGCCGACGGCGGCTATGACACCGACGCCGAGGACCGTGGAGCTGCGGGCCAGTCCGCCGCGGGCGAGTCCGCCGCGCTGCTTGGCGACGCGATGCCGGCCGCCACGGACCGGGCGGACGGTCTCCGCGGTGGGGTTCCATTCCTCCCACGGGCCCTCATCGGTGCGGGGGCCGCCGTAGACGACGGTGTCGTCGGTGCGCTGGGCGGGCACGAACGGGGCCCCTGGAGCAGGCCGGTTGGACGCCACGTAGGCGTACTCCTTTCCTTCCCTCATCGCCTACCGGGTTAGCTGACGGGTTCGGAGAGGAAGGTCTCCTACGCGCGTCAATCAGCCATGTCTCCATGGCGACGTACGCCCGATTCACCCCAAGTTGGTGGTTCCCCGGTTCCCTCGCGGAATTCGGCGCTTGAGCACGGAGCCGACTCTTGTGACGGCTGGGACGACCGCGCTGCGTTATCGGACAGTAATAGAACCCAGGGGTGATTTCCAAGCGCTTCCACTTGATCTTTAACGCTCTTACGCCGGACGTACAGGCTATGAGCGGCGAAAATCGGGCGAGTCGACCGCCTCATCAGGGCCGTTCGGGCAGTGCCAATTTCTGACGGTGACTCAGATGTTATGCGGAGGGCAGTCACTCACTTACCCACCGTGACCGAGCTCCGGCCGGTCGTACGCCGGACCCGGCCGCCGGACCGCGAGCAGCGCCATGTCGTCCGTCATCCAGCCCCCGGCATGTCCACGCACCTCTTCGGCCAGGGCCGCCACCAGTTCCTCCGGCCCGCCGAAGAGCCGCCCCGCCAGCCGCTCCTCCGGTTCGAAGAACGTCCCGTGCCCGTCCCGCGCCTCCGACAGCCCGTCGGTGAACAGCAGCAGCGTGGCCCCGCCCGGGAACTCCGCCTCCTGCGCCCGGTCCGGCCAGCTGCCCAGATCCCCCATCCCCAGCGGCAGCGCGGGCTCGTCGGCGGACAGCGCGCACAGCGTGCCGTCGGCGTACAGCAGCAGCGGCCCGGGGTGGCCGCGGTTGACCATCCGTACGATCCCGTGGCCGTGCGGGATCTCGGCGAGCACGGCGGTGGTGAACCCCTCGAAGGCGTCGAGCCCGTCCCGCCGGGTGCCCTCGCGGGCCAGCGCCCGCTCCAGCCGCGCGGCGACCGCCTCCAGCGTCGCCTCCTGCTCGGCGGCCTCGCGGAACGCCCCGATCAGCACGGCCACGGCGGCCACCGCGCCCATGCCCTTGCCGCGCACGTCCCCGAGCACCAGCCGGACGCCGTGCGGGGTGTCCTGCACCGCGTACAGATCGCCGCCGATGAACGCGCCCGCCTGCGCGGCCTCGTAGCGGGCGGCGATCTCGAAACCGCCGATCCGCTCGTCGGGTTCCGGCAGCACCGCGCGCTGCGCGGCCTCGGCGATCTCCCGGGCGGAGGCCAGCCGGGCGCTGCTGCGCCGCACCAGCGTGTTGATCAGCACGGCCAGCACCGCGACGGTCGCCACCGTGACGACCTCGGTGATCGTCTCCGCCGCGAACGGCTGGTCCACCCCGAAATGCACCACGAACAGCACCAGCACCGCCGCGATCCCGGTCAGCACGGTGTAGCGCCGCCCGAACAGCGGCGCGGCGACCAGGGGCGCGGCCGTGAAGAACGGCACGCCGGTGAACTGTTTCGGGGTCACGTACTCGTACAGCGCGCCGCCGACGATCAGCAGGACCGGCAGCAGCCGTACGAACGGGCGTGCGTAGGAGACGCTCCCCGACCGCTCCGGCCGCCCCTGCGGCGACTGCGGCGACTGCGGCCCTTGCATGCCCGCCGCGCTCCCCGGTGGCCCGGTGTACGGCCCCTCACCCTGCGCCTCACCCGGCCCCACCACGCGTCTCCCGCCTCGTCTCCCGCCGCAGATCCTCGCCGGTCCCGGCCCGGCCTCCTTGGTCCAGGGTTGCCGCAGCGGGGCGGCCCGGCGAGCCGGGGCGGCCGACCGGATGACACGACGACCGGCCGGGGGGTGGGGGTGGGTGGGGGTCCAAGTGGGGGACGGGGGGAGACGGGAGGGGATGGAGGGATGGGTGGGACGGGGGGGGACCCGTTGGTCGGGAAAACACTCAGGGCCGGAATCCGTGATCCGGATTCCGGCCCTGAGCCTTGAGTAGCGGGGACAGGATTTGAACCTGCGACCTCTGGGTTATGAGCCCAGCGAGCTACCGAGCTGCTCCACCCCGCGTCGTTGTGTTCACCAGCATACGCCATGGAATGGACGTGCTGCACACAGGTATGCGGACGGGGGTCCTGCTCAGCCCAGCAGGTGGGTGTTCGGGGACTTGGCCTGGTGCTCGTACTCCGGGAGTACGACGACCGTGGCGCCGGACGTGGTCAGCAGGCCGGTGCCGTCGGCGGCTGTGACGAAGGTGTCCGGCTCGCGCCACGCGGTCACCACGCGGCGGACGCCCGCGTCCAGGATCAGCCGGGCGCAGGGGCGGGGCCGGGACGCGCGGTGTGCGCAGGGTTCCAGGCTGGAGTAGACGGTCGCGCCGGGCAGGCGTGGTTCGGCGGGGTCGATCTTCGCGAGGGCCGCCTCCTCGGCGTGTACGACGGGGTCGGCGCCCTCGCGGGAGTGGCCCCGGGCCAGTTCGGTGCCGTCCGCGGCGACGACGACCGCGCCCACGCTGAACGCGGTCCGCGAGGGCGGGCAGTCCGCCGCCAGGGCGCAGGCCAGCCGGAGCCAGTGCCGGTCGGCGGCGAACGGGACCTCGGCCGGGCCGGGGGCGGTGGGCTCGTAGCGCATGAGGACGACGTCCTCGATCCGCCGGGATTCCAGCAGCCGCAGCCGGCCGGGCGGGTAGCCGCCCGGACCGAAGAGGCGGGGAGCGGCCGGGTCGCCGACGAACAGCGGGGCGAGGACGAGGTGGAGTTCGTCGGCGAGGCCCTGGGTGAGGAGCTGGGTGTGGACCGTTCCGCCGCCCTCGACCATGAGCCGCCGGACGCCGTGCCGGTCGTGGAGGTGGGTGAGGAGGGTGTGCCAGTCGAGGTCGGGGCCCAGGGGGACGATCTCGGTGGCGGTGTCGGGGGTGGGGGTGGTGTCGGGGGTGGGGGTGGGCAGGCCGTTCGTTCGGGCGCGTTCGGCGCCCTTGTCCGTGGTGTAGAGGAGCTTGGCGCCGCCGGTGTGCCAGAACCTGGCGGTGGGGTCGAGGTCGCCCGAGCCGCTGACGGTGACCTTGAGCGGGTACGCGGGCCGTCCGGCGGCGATCCGGGCGGCGCGGCGCTCGGGGGAGTTCACGAGCAGCCGGGGGTTGTCGGCGCGGATCGTGCCGGCGCCGATCAGGATCGCGTCGACGGACGCCCGTACCTCGTCCACCCGGTCGAAGTCGGCCGGGCCGGAGAGCAGCAGGCGGTCGGGGCCGGTGTCGTCCAGGTAGCCGTCGAGGGAGACGGCGGCGGAGAGGAGGACGTGGGGGTGGGGCATGGGCTTCCCTCTGGTTCACATGTGGTGTGTGGTTCGCATTTCGCATTTGTGGTGCGCATTTGTGGTGCACATTTGATTCAAGTTTTAAGCAAAACTACACTGGCGCCATGACGACTCGCTGGCTCACCCCGGAGGAACAGCGCGCCTGGCGTGCGTACGTGGGGGGCGCTCTGCTTCTGGAGGACGCGCTCGACCGGCAGCTCCAGCAGGAGGCCGGTATGCCGCATCTGTACTACTCCATCCTGGCCCACCTCTCCGAGGCCGAGGACCGCCGGCTGCGGATGACCGACCTCGCCGGGCGGCTGAAGATCACCCGCAGCCGGCTGACGTACGCCGTCACGCGGCTGGAGCGGGACGGGCTGGTCCGGCGCGAGGACTGTCCCGGGGACCGGCGCGGCAGCATCGCCGCGCTCACGGACGCGGGGATGGCTCTGCTGGAGCGGATCGCGCCGAGTCATGTGGAGACGGTCCGGGCGGCGCTGTTCGACCGGCTCACTCCGGAGCAGGTGGGGCAGTTGGAGGAGATCTTCACTGTGGTCACGCGGGGGCTGGAGGGGGCGGGGCCCGGGGGCGGGGGCGGGGATGCGGGTCAGGGTACGGGTGGGGCGGGTGGGGATCTGCCGTGGTTGCGGCGGTCGTCGCCCTGCTCTTGAGGCATCCGTCGATCGCTCCTCTTGTGGTGCCCGCACATTGCCGTAAATCGGGTTGCTTCAACTTTCAAGTGTGACGTATGGTCGCGTTCGTCCGATGAACTGCTTCAAATCTGAAGCAGTCAGCAGCGACGCGCACCGCTCGGAGACTCGTATGTCCGACAGCTCAGCAGACAGCCCGGTCGAGGGCGGCTCGGTGGAGGGTGGCCCGGTGGAGGGTGGCTCGGTCGAGGGCGGTCCGGTGGAGGGCGGCTCGGCCCCCGCCGCCGCCATCCGTACCCGCGTCCGTGTTCCGCTCCGTTTCGGGGACGGGTACGGCGTCGACGCCGAGTTGGTCACCTTCCACGGGCTGACGGACGGGGGCGAACACCTCGCCGTCGTCCTCGGCACCCCCGCGCCCGGCGCGACGCCCCTGGTGCGGCTGCACTCCGAGTGCCTGACCGGCGATGTCCTCGGCTCCGCCCGCTGCGATTGCGGCCCGCAGCTCCGCGAGGCCGTCGAGCGCATCGCCGAGCGCGGCGGCGTCCTGCTCTACCTCCGCCAGGAGGGCCGGGGCATCGGTCTCTACAACAAGCTCGACGCGTACGCCCTCCAGGACCAGGGCCTGGACACGTACGAGGCCAACGCGGCCCTCGACCTCCCGGAGGACGCCCGCGACTACACGGTGGCGGCCCAGATGCTGGGCGCCCTCGGTATCACCGGTCTTGATCTGCTGTCCAACAATCCGGACAAGGCCGAGCAGCTCCGGGGCCTCGGGGTCACGATCCATGACCGCGTCCCGACGGGGGTCTTCAGCACGGCCCACAACGTCCGGTATCTGCGGGCGAAGGTGCTCCGGACGAGCCACACCCTGCCGCTGGGCCAGCTGACGGAGCGGACGGCGGGGTGAGGGGAGTGAGCGGAGGGAGGGGAGCGAGGCGTTGGGCGGGGGGCGCTCACACCTCGATCTCGGGCCAGCCGAGCAGCCGGGCACCGATCACCGCGGTCTGGAGGGTGTAGCGGTGCATGGGGTCGGCGGGGTTGGTGCCGGTGAGCTTGTGGATGCGGTCGAGCCGGTAGGTCAGCGCGCGCACGCTCAGGCTGAGCCGCCGGGCCGCCTCCGCGGCGACGCAGCCTGAGTCGAAGTAGGCGGTGAGGGTGTCGACCAGGGGCTTGGCACCGCCCCGGGCCTCCCGCAGCGGGCCGAGGGTGTTGCGCACCAGGTCGGTCATCGCCTGCCGGTCGCGGGTGAGCACCGGGTAGACCAGCAGGTCGGCGGCGCGCAGCACGGGTTCCCCCAGGTGGAGGCGGGCCGCCAGGTCGAGGGCGTTGAGTGCCTCCTCGTAGGAGTGGGCGACGCCACCGGCGCCGGGGTGCGCCCGGCCGATGGCGACCTGGCCGCCCTCGGTGGCGGCGTGCGCCTGCTTGGCGAAGAAGGCGAGGATCTCGTCCTGGTCGCCGGGGACGATGCAGATCAGCCGCCCGTCCTTGGTGGCGAGCAGTATCCGCCGTTCGCCGAACCGCGCGAACAGCACCTGCTCGATCTGCCGGGTGGCCGGATGGGTGTCGTCGACCGGGGTCGCGGCCTGGGCGACGGCGACCGCGTGGGCGTGCGAGAGCAGCAGCCCGAAGCGTTCGGCGCGCTCGATGATCCGGCCGACATCGCTGCGGCCGTACAGCAGGTCGTCGATGAACTCGCGCCGGGCGGCCTCCTCCCGGCGTACGGCGAGCTTCTGCGCGCGTTCGTGTCCCTCGGCGAAGGCGTCGATGGCGTGCTCGACGACCGCGAGGGCGTGTTCGCTGCCGGAGAACGGCAGGGTGGGCCAGATCGCCCGCGCCGCGGCCAGATGCCGGCGGACCTGCGTCCGCAGCCCGTGTCCGGCCTCGGCGGCCCGCTCCCCCTGGGCCCGCAGCGACTCCAGCTCGGCGCGGGTGAGCCGGCGCCCGGTGGCCCCGGCGTCGCGGACGATCTCGGCGTATCCGGCCAGGTGATCGTCGTCCCCGGTCTCGGCCACGGCTTCGTTTCCCTCTCTGAGTGATTTCCTGAACGGTTCGCCGAGCGGCTCCCCGGGTGACTCTCCGGATGAGTCTCCGGATGACTCCCCGGGTGACTCTCCGAATGGCTTACCGAACGACCGATGCGCCACCGGTGCCTGCCCCGGATGGAAGGGGTGGGACCGGTGACGCATCGATTTTGCCGGATTCTGGAAGTCGGGGGCTAGGGCCTGGGCTAGGGCATGGCGGGGGCCGGAAGCGGGACGGGAGGGGCGGGAGGAGCGGGAGGAGCGGAGGGGCGGAGGGACGGAGACGCCGTGGCTCAGCCGGCGATCTCGATCTTCCCGTTGCCGCCCGCGACGTCGATGCCGTTGGGGCCGTCAGGACCCTCGGGACCGCTCCCCCGCCCGATAAGGCTCTTCAGCAGCGCGGGAAGGTCGACGCCCGTGGTGGCACCGAGGAGTTCGACGCCCTGGGCCACGTTGTCGGCGACGGTCCGGGAGAGCTGGCTCGCCCCGTCCGTGGAGATGACGGTCATCTTGTCCACGGCGCTCAGCGGCTCGGACGCCTTGGCCACGACCTCGGGCAGCACCTCGACCAGCATCTGGAGCACGGCCGCCTCGCCGTACCGCCCGAACGCCTCGGCCTTCTTCTGCATGGCCTCGGCCTCGGCGGCCCCCTTGGCCGCGATGGCCGCCGCGTCGGCGTCACCCTCCAGCCGTACCGCCTCCGCGATCGCCGCACGCCGGGACCGCTCGGCCTCACCCTGCTTGAGGCCCTCCATGGCCTCCGCCTCGGCCAGCGCGGTACGCCGCTGCTTCTCGCCCTCACCGGTCAGCCGGGCCCGCTCGGCCTCGGCCTGCGCGGCGGCGAGCGCGGCGGCCCGCTCCGCCTCGGCCTGCTTGACCCGGGCGACCCGCTTGGCCTCGGACTCCTGCTCGGCGGCGTACCGCTGGGCGTCGGCGGGCTTACGGACCTGGGTGTCGAGCTGGCGGTCGGTGAGCGCGGCCTGGTGCTCGGCGACCTTCTCCTGCTCGGCGAGGATCTCCTGCTGCCGGGCGGCCTCGGCCAGCGGACCGGCGGCTGCGGCGCGGGCGGCGGCCTCGTCGGTCTGCGCCTTGATCTCGGCCTGCCTGAGGTAGAAGGTCCGCTGCGCGACCGCGATCTCCTCCTCGGCCTTGAGTCGCGCCTGCTCGGCGGCCCGCCGGGCGACCGCCTCGGCGATGTCGGCCTCCTGCCTGGCACGGGCCGCCTCGGGCCGCCCGAGGTCCTCCAGGTACGACCCCTCGGTGGTGATGTCCTGGATCTGGAAGGCGTCGAGCACCAGCCCCTGCCCCGACAGACTCGCCTCGGCCTCCTCGGCGACCTGCCCCGCGAAGGCGGCCCGGTCCCGGATGACGTCCTCGACCGACATCCGCCCCACGATCGCCCGCAGCGCGCCCGACAGCACCTCCTGGGTAAACCCGACGATGCCGTCCTGCTGCATCAGGAACCGCTGGGCGGCGGCCCGTATCGAGTCCTCGGTGCCGCCGACCTTGACGATGGCGACCCCGTCCAGGTTGGCCTTCACCCCGCGCAGGGTGACCGCCCCGCGCACGGCGACCGGGATGTGCCGCGACGACAGGTCGAGCGTGAACTTCTGCTGCACGAACGGCACGACGAACACCCCGCCGCCGACCACGACCTTCTGGCCGCTGTTGTCCGTGAACACCCGCCCGGTCTCGGGATCGGTGGACTTCTTGCCGCGCCGCCCGGTGACGATGAACGCCTCGCTGGGCCCGGCGACTTTGTACCGGCTGACGACGACAAGGGCCAGCAGCACAAGGAGTACGACGACTCCGGCTACGGCGACAAGGACAGGACTCATGGCAGCACCCCCGGCGAATGGAACGACGTGGAAAGCACAGGTGGGGAGAGAGGAGCAAGGACGCTTCAGCGGGTGACCGGCCGGACCAGGACCGAGGTCGCCGAGGGCGTCGCCTCGACCCAGACCTCGGTCCCCCGGGCCACCGGCACGGCGCTGCGGGCCGCGAACTTGACCGGTTGGCCGGCGAGCCGCAGCAGCACCTCGCCGAACCCGTCCGCCGGAATGGCCGTGACCACACTGCCGGACGTACCGATCAGGTCCTCCCCCGTGGGTGCCACGGCCGTCCGGTCGCGCATCAGCGCCCGGCCGAACCGATAGGTCAGCCATCCGGTGCCGCCCCCCAGCACCGCCCCCACGCAGGTCGCGGCCACGGGACCGAGCCCGAACGCCTCCTGCGCGATGACCCCGCCGAAGCCGGTCATCGCCAGGAACCCGGCGACGACCGGCAACGACAGCCACCCGTCGAGGCCGCCCCCCAAGGCCCCGTCGAGCACCCCCTCCAGCACCCCGTCGAAGATCAGCGACAGGGCGAGCAGCGCGACCCCCGCTATGCCGATTCCTAGAAACCAGGCCATCCGCGCACCCCCGTCCCGCCCGCCGCTGATCTCCGTCTTGACGGAATCTTGACACGGTTCGTCATGCTCAGACATTGCCTGAATCCGGCAATCTTTACGCGTCCCTAGTGCCTTGTTCCGGCGCTCACGGTGCCGGGGTGCCCGGGGCGGAGTAGGGCCGCGACGGATAGCCGGTGTCGAAGTGCATGTAGTCCGGTACGTCGATGTCCTGCCAGACCCAGCCCTCGTCGTCGAACGCCCGCCAGACCGGCCCCCCTTCGAGGATCTTGCCGTCGCCCTCGGTGCGGGCCTGGAACTCGGCACTGGGCTGCCAGCAGTCGCAGCGCAGGTCCTTCCAGGGGTTCTCCAGGGGGTTGATGTCGATGGCCCGGCCATTGGCGTGCGGTGACTCGGCGGGGGGCGCGTTGATCTGGTCCGGCGTACGGCAGTTGAAGGCGGCCGTGTTGTCGGCGGCGAGGCTCGCGGTGTTGTCGCCGTCGTACTCCTCCATCGGCCGCATGCTGCGGATCGGGAACTCCGCGTCGAAGATCTCCGTGAAGATCCGGGCGACGCTCTCGGCGGTGTCCTCGTTGACCACCAGCACCCCGCGGTGGATCTCCCCGTCGAACCCGTGGTAGTTGACCTCCACCCGCCGCAACTGATCGGGCGAGGTCACCGGACACCCCTCCCGCACCATCCCGGCGTCCCGCATCTCCTCCCACTGCTCGCCGGGGACTTCCGCCACGACGGCATCGGCGGTGGGGGCGAGGGGCTGGGTGGGAGTGGGAGTGGGGGTGAGGGTGGGAGTGGCAGAGGGGGTCGGGGTGGGGGTGGGGGACGGGCTGCTGGAGGTAGGTGAAGGGGAGGGGGCGGAGGGGGTGGCCTCGGGGGCGCCGGACCGGTTGTCCGAGGTGGTGGTGCAGGCGGTGGCCAGCAGGAGGGCCACCAGGGCGAGCGGGGCGGAGCGGCGGGCATGGCCACGGACACGGCCACGGTCATGGCCACGGCCACGGACATGGCCACGGACATGGCCACGGTCATGGCTGAGGGCGGAGCGATGGGCGGGGCGGATCACGGTGCTGTTCCTCGTTGGCGATGTCGGAGGGGGAACTCGTACGTCAGCATGAGCCGGCCCTCGGGCGTGCGGTGTTCGTCGGTACGGAGCCAGCCGAGCCGCTCGTAGTAGGGGCCCGCGCCGCCCGGCCCCGCGGTGGTGACCAGGCAGACACGGGCGCAGCCGGCCGCCTCCGCGTCCTGGACGAAGTGCTGGACGAGCGCCGAGCCGAGGCCGTACGAACGGATGTGGGTGCTGACGACGACATGGGCGAGCACGGCGCTGACGCCGGCACCGGATATGCCGGGCGCGGGCGCCGGGCGCGGCTCGCGCACGCGGGGCAGGAGTTTGCGGGCGTAACGCCCCAGCCGGGTACGGACGAAGTGCAGGGTGAGACGGGGTCGTACCGACAGTGCGGCGCAGGCGCGCAGGGCGAGCCCTCTGCCGTGCTCGTCCAGGACATGTCTGCGGTGCGCCACCGGGTCGGTCACGCCGACGAGGAAGCCGACCGCCACGCCGTCGGACTCGGCGACGTACGCGCGTGCGTGACGGCTCGTCAGATAGGTGCGGGTGTAGGCCGTCAGATAGGGGCGCCCGAGCCGGGCGAAGAATCCGTCGGGGAAGTGCACCAGGTGTTCGTCGACCACGAACGCCAGGTCCTCCGCCGCCATGGGGCGCAGGGCGCAGCTGCTCGGGTGGCCCTGGCCGGGGGTGCGCGGCGGCGGAACGCGGCCGGCGGGCCCTTGGACGGACAGGCCAGGGCTCGACGCGGCGAGGGCGTTTCGGTCGGTATCCACGGCGGCAAATTTGCTACCAGGAGTAGAAAATCAAGGTAAAACCCCGCTGTGTGCCAGCTGTCGGTGATCCGTTTCGGGCGGATCGTGGCCGGTCAGGAGGGCGGCGCCGGTGCCGATATTCTTTTGAATTCCTTGGTGGTCGGGTGGGGGAGCTGCCCTGGCCGGGGGACAGCCGACCGGTGACCCGACCGCCCGCCCCCGCCCGCCACCGCCCGCCACCTCCGCCACCTCCGCCACCTCCGCCACCTCCGCCACCGCCGGTCATCGCTGCTACCGCCGCTACCGCCGCTTCCGCCCGGCGTCGATCCCGGCGACCAGGTCCTCGACGCGTGCCCTGATCTCGTCGCGGATCGGACGGACGGCCTCGACGCCCCTGCCCGCCGGGTCCTCCAGCGCCCAGTCGAGGTACGTCCGGCCGGGGAAGACCGGGCAGGCGTCGCCACAGCCCATGGTGATGACGTAGTCGGACGCCTGGACGGCGTCGGCGGTGAGGATCTTCGGCCTGGCCTCGGAGATGTCGATGCCGAGTTCCTTCATGGCTGCGACGGCGGCGGGGTTGACCCGGTCGCCGGGCAGGGAACCGGCGGAGCGGACCTCGACGCGGTCACCGGCGAGGTGGGTGAGGAATCCGGCGGCCATCTGGGAGCGGCCGGCGTTGTGGACGCAGACGAACAGGACGGACGCGAGGGGGCTGACGGGGTCGGGCATCGAGAACTTCTTCCGTGACAGGGGGGTCAGTTGGGCGGCAGCGACGCGAGGAGCTGGGTGATACGGGCGTCGATGTCGTCCCGGACGGCACGTACGACGGCGATGGGAGCGGCCTTGAGGTCGGCGACCGGCCAGTCCAGGTGATGGCGGTCCGGCAGCACGGGGCAGGCGTCGCCGCAGCCCATGGTGATGACGACGCCGGCGGCCCGTACGACCTCGTCGGTGAGCGGCTTGGGGAACGCGTCCGACACGTCGATACCGGCCTCGGTCAGGACCAGGGCGACGACGGGCTCGATGTCGGGGCCGGGTTCCGTGCCCGCCGAGGAGACCACGACCTGGCCTGCGGCCCGGTGGGCGAGAAGGGCGGCGGCCAGCTGCGAGCGGCCCGTGTTGTGCCCGCACACGAACAGCACGCGCGGCAGGCCGGTGCCGGGTGCGCCCTCGGTGTGGGCGAGGGCGTCGAGGCGTTCGGCGGCCAGCTGCTCGGTCAGCAGGGCGAGGTGGGCGCGGACGCGGGCGTGTTCGGCGAGACGGTGGTAGGAGTCGGTGACCAGGCGCTGGATGGTCTCCGGCGAGAAGTGTCCAGGGTGGCGCAGGGCCAGGCGGGCGAGGGCGGGGGCCAGGCGGTGGTCGGGCAGGGCGGGCAGGGCGGGGAGATCGGGAGGAGTGGGAAGAGGGGGAAGAGCGGGGAGATCCGGGAGCGGGGACGTGGTCACGGAGGCCCTTTCAGGCTGCGGTCCCGGCGGGGGCCGGGTACGGGTCCCAGGAATCAGCCCCTGGATTGACATCGGCTTGGACTGACATCGGCTTGGGGCCGGTACCAGCTCGGGGCGTGCTGGTGTCAGCTCGGGGCCGACATCAGCTCGGGGCCGGCCGGTGTCAGCTCGGGGCCGACCGGTGTCAGCTCGGGGCTGGCTCTCAGCCTCGGCGGCCGATGTGAAAGTATCAGCTCATGCTGACGTCAGTCGACACTGATCTGTTGCGGGTTCTGGCCGACCCGCTCCGCCTCCGGATCGTCACCCTCCTCGCCAAGGAGACGCTCTGCACCACGCACCTGGTCGAGGAGACCGGCGCACGGCAGACGAACCTCTCCAACCACCTGAAGGTGCTGCGCGACGCCGGGGTCGTGGACACCGAACCGTGCGGCCGGTACACGTACTACAAGCTCCGCCCGGACGTCCTGGCCCAGCTCGCGGGCCAGTTCGCCGAGCTGGCGGAGTCCGCGCGCAAGGCCGCGGGCAGCAAGCGGGCCTGCCGGTGAGCGACGCCGAGGCGCCCGCGACCACCGCGCAGTCCACCCCGCGGACGTCCACCCCGCAGACGCCGATCGCCGCGAAGCTGTCGACCCTCGACCGCTACCTCGCCGCCTGGATCCTGCTCGCCATGGCCCTCGGCCTCGGCCTGGGACGCGCGGTCCCCGGCCTCAACGACGCCCTCGCGAAGGTCGAGATCGGCGGGATCTCCGTCCCGATCGCCGCCGGCCTGCTGGTGATGATGTATCCGGTCCTGGCGAAGGTCCGCTACGACCGGCTCGACGCCGTCACCGGCGACCGCAAGCTGATGGTCTCCTCCCTGCTCGTCAACTGGATCGCGGGCCCGGCGCTGATGTTCGCCCTGGCCTGGATCTTCCTGCCGGACCTGCCCGAGTACCGCACCGGCCTGATCATCGTCGGCCTGGCCCGCTGCATCGCCATGGTCATCATCTGGAACGACCTGGCGTGCGGCGACCGGGAGGCGGCGGCGGTCCTGGTCGCCCTGAACTCCGTCTTCCAGGTCCTGGCGTTCGGTGTGCTGGGCTGGTTCTACCTCGACCTGCTCCCCGGCTGGCTCGGCCTCGGCGACGGCGAGCACCTCGACATCTCGATGGGGAAGATCGCCCTGAACGTGGTCATCTTCCTCGGCGTCCCCCTCCTCGCCGGATTCCTCACCCGCCGCGTCGGCGAGAAGAGACTCGGCCGCGACGCGTACGAATCCGGCTTCCTCCCGAAGATCGGCCCCTGGGCGCTGTACGGCCTCCTCTTCACCATCGTCATCCTCTTCGCCCTGCAAGGAAGGACGATCACCTCCCAACCACTGGACGTCGCCCGGATCGCGCTCCCCCTGCTGGTCTACTTCGCGCTGATGTGGTTCGGCACCTTCGCCCTCGGCAAGGTCATCGGCCTGGCCTACGACCGCACCGCGACCCTCGCCTTCACGGCCGCCGGCAACAACTTCGAGCTGGCCATCGCGGTCGCCATCGCCACCTTCGGCGTCACCTCGGGCCAGGCCCTGTCCGGCGTCGTGGGCCCGCTGATCGAGGTCCCGGTCCTGATCGGGCTGGTGTATGTCTCCCTCGCGTGGCGGGGAAGGTTCACCGCAGCCGGTCGGGGGGCTTCGCCGCAGTAGCAGCGGACGCGCTGGGCAGCCCCGGGGATGTGGCGCCGGACTGGGAACTGGGGCGGGCCTGGGGCTGGGCCCGTGGGCCACAACGGTCGGCGCTCTCCACGCCGCCGCCCAGACACTGACTGACCTGACCCACCGGGTCCACGGCCTCCCGCGATCCGATTCAGCCGGAGGCGGGCATCAGCAACGTACCCATGGCGGCGAGCACGGACGGCTCGACCCGGTAGTACACCCACGTACCCCGCCGCTCGGAACTGAGCAGCCCGGCTTCCTTGAGCTTCTTCAGATGGTGGGAGACGGTCGGCTGGGAAACCCCCACATCGGAGATGTCACACACGCACGCCTCGCCCCCCTCATGGGAGGCGACGGCGGAGAACAACCGCAGCCGCACCGGGTCCCCGAGCGCCTTGAACATCCGCGCGGCCGTCTCGGCCTCCTCGGCGGAGAACGGCCTCGAACTCAACGGCGGGCAGCAGGCCGCCACGGCATCGGCCTCTCCGGCCTCGACCAGCGAAAACGCCTCCATATTCGACACACATCGATGTTGACACAACTCAAACCAGGCACGCCAGAACAGAGACAGCGACGACAAGCACCCGGAACCCGACCCACCCCTCACTACATTGACGCCCATCGAATCAAATGCCACGCTGGACCCCTCACGAGACATAGACACTCATCGAATCAGCAATGGATGAGCCATCGCATCGAAGGGGACCCCCGTGAACGCACCGCCCCCCGTCGTCGTCATCGGCGCCGGTCCCATCGGTCTGGCCGCCGCGGCCCACCTCGTACACCACGGAATCGAACCGCTGGTCCTGGAGTCGGGCCCCTCGGCGGGCACGGCGGTACGCGGCTGGGCGCACGTACGGCTCTTCTCACCGTGGGCGGAGATCACCGACACGGCCGCCGAGAAGCTCCTCGCCCCCACGGGCTGGAACCGCCCCGACCCCACCACCTACCCCACCGGCGGCGACTGGGCCGAGCACTACCTCCAGCCGCTGGCCGACGCCCTCGGCGACAGGGTCCGCTACGGCACCACCGTGACCGGCGTAGCCCGCGCCGGCCGGGACCGGATCGTGGACGCCGACCGCGACGCCCAGCCCTTCACCGTGCACACCACCTCATCCGACGGCGGCGAGGCCCGGATCACCGCGCGAGCCGTGATCGACGCGTCCGGCACCTGCTCCCTCCCCGGCCCGATGGGCGCGGACGGCCTCCCCGCCCTGGGCGAGCGGGCGGCGACCGCCCACATCTCGTACCGCATCCCGAACCTGACCGACCCGGAGGTCCGCGCCCGCCACGCGGGCAGGCGCACGGCGGTCATCGGCTCCGGAGCCTCGGCCTTCACCACCTTGGCCCACTTGGCCGACCTGGCAGAGGCCGAACCCGGCACCCACACGGTGTGGATCCTGCGCCGCGGCATCGGAGAGAACACCTTCGGCGGCGGCGAGAGTGACCGGCTCCCGGCCCGCGGCGCGCTCGGCCTGCGCGCGAAGGCGGCGGTCGAGAACGGCCACGCGTCGGCAGTGACCGGCTTCCGCACCCAGGCCGTGGAACACGCCGACGACGGACTCGTCCTGCTCTCGGAGAACGGCCGCCGCCTCGCCCCCGTCGACGAGATCATCGTCCTGACGGGCCTGCGCCCCGACCTGTCCTACCTGTCGGAGCTACGCCTCGGCCTGGACGAACGCCTCCAGGCCCCAGCGGAACTGGCCCCGCTCATCGACCCCAACGTCCACTCCTGCGGCACCGTCCACCCCCACGGCGTCAACGAGCTGTCCCACCCCGAGAAGGACGTGTACCTGGTCGGCATGAAGTCCTACGGCCGCGCCCCCACGTTCCTGGCCATGACCGGCCACGAACAGGTCCGCTCCGTCGCCGCCGCAATCGCCGGCGACCACGAGGCCGCCCAACGCGTCGAACTCACCCTCCCGGAAACCGGCGTCTGCGGCGGCGCGGGCCTGTACGACACCCAGCCCGCCGGTTGCTGCACCACAGCCGGGACCAGGTGACCCCGCCGGCACGGAGCCAGCCCTTCGTGTGAGTCGACGGACGGCATCCTCGGGGTACCTTTCCCACAGCACGCCAGAGGGATCACGGCAACAGCGGGACGCCTCAACTCCGTTCGTGAAGTTCGGCTCAGCAAGGTGGCTGGTGAGTCCAGCGGCAGCACCGACAAGGAGCAGCGGACTGACTCCCGTTATCCTTCCTCACCGTCTGTTGACGCATCCTGATAGAGGTCTCGGGACGATCCCACTGAATGAAAATGGGGTTCCTCGCGGGTAAACGTACAGGTCGCGAAGGGTCGGCCCCGCGCGTGCGGGGGTGGTCCGTACGCAGGACTGCTGACGGACGGCGGCGTCGAGTCGGCCCCGCGCGTGCGGGGGTGGTCCACCGACCATCTCGACCGGGGAGTTCGTGCTCCCGTCGGCCCCGCGCGTGCGGGGGTGGTCCGAGCGATATCTCGTGCAGTCGCTGACTATCCCCGTCGGCCGCGCGCGTGCGGGGGTGGTCCGAGGCCGACAAAGCCCCGATCGTCCCGGCCCGGGTCGGCCCCGCGCGTGCGGGGGTGGTCCCTGGTACACCGTTGCGGGGTCGTACGTCTCCACGTCGGCCCCGCGCGGGCGGGGGGGGTGGGTGGGCCCAAGCCCTCGGCCCTGGCAAGTGGAGGTCGGCGCCGCGCCGGGGGGGGGGGGGGGGTGGTTTTATTGTGTAGGTGTTGACAT
>NZ_JBHYUG010000076.1:0-38823 GCF_042749375.1 Streptomyces sp. NPDC059477
GTGACCGGCACCCCCGCCGGCAGTCCCTCCAGCGTCGCGACGAGTGCGGGACCGTGGGACTCCCCCGCGGTCAGCCAGCGCAACCTGCTCAACGGTGCTCCTCAGTGTTCGCGCCTGGTACTGCCCCTGAGTGTCCGCGCGTCCACGCGCACGGTGACGGCGACCGGGTGCGCGGCCCGAGCCCGCCACTCCCGATCCTCCCATGTCCCGCCCCCCGACCCGGAGCCCGGTCCATCAGACGGACGCGAAACGGCCACCATCGCCCCACCGGGCCAGGCACGCCAACGGGCCGAAAGGATCACGCCGGGTCGTCGCACCGGTCCTACGGCGCCTACGGGCCCGGGAAGTCAGTGCCGATGAGGGTCCGACTCCGGCTGCGGCGCGTAGTCCCCGAGGTGGTCGGCTCCCCCGCCCTGCCCATGCGACGGCTCCCCCGCGCCGGCCCGGTCCTGCGCGCGCTCACGCACGATGCCCCGGACGAACCTGACGGCCAGGGACACGACGAGGGCCAGCGGGATCAGGACGCGCCCGATCTCCTGCGCCCAGTCAGGCCCCCACTCCAGCACGGCCTCGAACAGCTCGCTCCTACCGGACGCCAGCGGCACCCGGACGGACATGCCAGCACAAATGGCCAACGATCCCCTCCCGACCCCACCCCCTGGGGAACCCGCCGGAACCTCCCGGATCCGACCCGAACCGAGCGGACCTCAGCGCCCCGCCAGCGCCCGTTCGCCCGCTTCCCGCATCGCGCTCAGTGGGGCCGGGGCGTGCCCCGTCATCTGCTCGACCTGGAGGACCGCCTGGTGCACCAGGAGATCGAGGCCGCTGAGGACGGCACCCCCGTACGCCGACCAGCGGGCGGCGAGGGTGGTGGGCCAGGGGTCGTACAGGACGTCGAAGAGGGTGGCCGGGCGTTCCGGGACGGCCGGGGCGAGGGCGTCGGTGGCGCCCGCCGGGGTGGTCGCGATGACCAGGGGGGCGTGCAGGCCCTGGGCGGCCTCGGCCCAGTCACGCGTCCGGATGTCGACCTGGAGCCGCTCGGCCCACGCGCGCATCTCGGCGGCACGGGCCGCGCTGCGGACGTAGACGGTGACCTCGCCGGTGCAGATCCGGGACAGCGCGGCGAGCGCGGAGGACGCGGTGGCGCCCGCGCCGAGGATCGCGGCGGAGTCGACCTTGTCGATGCCGTGCTCCTTGAGCGCGGCGATCATGCCGGGGATGTCCGTGTTGTCGCCGGTTCGGCGGCCGTCGCCGGTGAGGACGACGGTGTTCACCGCGTCGACGGAGGCCGCGGTCTCGCTGATCTCGTCGAGCAGCGGGATGATCGCCCGCTTCAGCGGCATGGTGAGCGAGAGACCCGCCCACCCGGGACCGAGCCCGGCCACGAAGGCCGGGAGCGCGGCCTCGTCCATCTCGAAACGGTCGTACGTCCATCCCTCCAGGCCCAGTGCCGCGTAGGCGGCGCGGTGCAGCACCGGGGAGAGGGAATGGGCGATCGGCGAGCCGAGGACGGCGGCCCGGCGGCGGCGTACGGTCATCACTGCTTCCTCGTCACTGCTTCCTGCGAGATCACCGCGTGCTGCGAGATCACCGACGGCCATGAGAACACTGCTTGCCATGAGAACACTGCTTGCTGCCGGCCGGCGGCGGAACCGGCCGAAAGGTTGTCCGCCGGGGCACCCGGGGGCCCCGGCGGGCCATCCGGGGAGGCGCCCGTCGGGGCGCCTCCGTCAGTTGCCCCGCGACTCGTTGAACTTGTCGACCAGTTCCTGGTGCTCGTCGATCGTCCTGGCGAACTCGGTCTTGCTCATGCCGTCGGTGGCGACGAAGTACATCCAGCCGTCGTCCGTCGGGTCGAGCGCCGCCTTGATCGCTTCCTCGCCCGGGTTGCCGATGGGTCCGGGCGGCAGGCCCCGGTTGGTGTACGTGTTGTACGGGTCGGGGTTGCTGTTGATCTCCGACTCGGTGATGTCGATCTTGCTCTGGCCCTTGAGGTAGTTGAAGGTCGAGTCGAACTGAAGTTCCTGGTTCGTCTCGGTGTTGTCCGGCTGGAGACGGTTGTAGATGACCTCGGCCATCTTGCGGAAGTCGTCGTGGGTCTTGCCCTCGGCCTGGACCAGGCTCGCGACGGTGACCAGTTCCCAGGCGTTCTTGAGCCCGACGTTCTCCGCCTGCTGCGCCAGGCCGAGTTCCTCGTAGCTGTCGGTGGCGCGGGCCACCATCTGCTTGAGCACGTCCTCGGGCTTCTGGCCCTTGGCGACGGGATAGCTGGAGGGGTAGAGGAAGCCTTCCAGCGGATCCTTGACGTTCGCGTGACCGGTGGCCCAGTCGGGCAGGCCGAGTTCCTTCCAGTCGTTCTTGGCGACCTCGGCCGTGGTGCCGTCCTTGACCTCAAGGCGTTTGTCGATCAGCGTGTAGATCTCGGCGTTGCGCTTGCCCTCGGCGATGATCAGGTTGCTGCGGCTCTCCGGGCTGAGCATGAGGTCGACCGCGCTGTCGGCGGACATCTCCTTCTGGAGGGTGTACACACCGTCCTGGATGGTCTTGCCCTCGGGGTTGGCCGTCTGGGCGGCGACGAAGGCGTCGACGCTCTTGACCACGCCGGCCTTCTTCAGCTCCTGCCCGATCACCGAGCCGGTCGCACCCTGGGGAATGGTGACGGTGACCTGCTCGCCGTTGCCCGCCCCGGCGAAGTCGGGGGCCGCGCCAAAACGGTCCTGGTAGAACTGGTAGCCGAAGTAGCCGACGCCCGAGATGCCGCCGCCGAAGACCAGCGCGACCACCAGGCAGGCGCAACCGTTGCGGCTCTTCTTGGACTTGCCGCCACGGCCCCGCCGGTCACCACGACCGCCCCGGCCCCTCGGCGTGGACCCGTCGCCGGTGTCTCTCCCGTCGTCCCCGTCCTCCTCGCCGTCGGCGAAGAGCGCGTGGTCCTCCTGGCCCGGCTCGGGGTCCCAGTCGGTGCGCGGCTCCGGCTCGGCGCGGCGCCGGCTGGGCGGTTCGGGGGGCGGATAGGCGTCCGGCGTGTTGTAGAAGTCGGCGTGCTCACCGCCGTAGGAGGCGGCGGCCTGCTGCCCGTAGGGGTCGACGGGGTCGGCCGTGCCCGGGTACGGCAGCTGCTGCTGGTTGCCGGTGCCCCAGCCGGTGTCGTACGGCGGCTGGCCCTGTTCTCCGTAGTGCTGCTGCTCGTACGGGTGGGGGTACGGCGGCTGCTGCTGGCCGTAGCCCTGCTGGTCGTACTGCTGCTGGTCGGGGCCCTGCGGGTCGTGCCCCGGCCGGCCGCCGTCCCAGTCGCCGTAACCCGGCTGCGGCTGCTGCGGGTACTGCTGCTGGCCGCCGTAGGCAGCCTGCTGGCCCACCGGGGCCTGCTGCTGCCCTCCCCATCCGCCGTCCCCGTACAACGGGTCCTCGGGATGCCACGGTTCGGAGCCTGGGCCCCGGCCATACTCAGTCATCGATCCCCTAAAGCCGCGAGCCGGTGGGGGCGCGGTTCCAAGGCCCCGGTTCCCGTTCCGCCTCTTGTTGTGCGGAGGCTGTTCGAATGCCGCCGCCCGCGCGGAACGTTACCGTATCGCGATCAGATGACCACTTCGACGCCCTCGCCGGGGGCTTTACCTGACACCCGTTCGGATTCCAAGGCCTGCTGGAGAATGATCACGGCCGCGGCCTGGTCGATGACCGCGCGTCCCTTCTTCGCCTTCACCCCCGAGGCCCGCAGTCCCTGCCCCGCGGTCACCGTCGTCATCCGTTCGTCGACCAGCCGGACCGGGACCGGCGCGATGCCCTTCGCCAGCTCCTGGGCGAAGCCGCGGACCTTGACCGCGGCCGGGCCCTCGCCCCCTTTCAGGGAGCGGGGGAGGCCGACGACCACCTCGATCGGCTCGTACTCCGTGACCAGCTGCCTCAGCCGGCGGTGGGCCGCGGGGACGTCCCGGCCGGGCACGGTCTCGACCGGCGTGGCGAGGATCCCGTCGGGGTCGCAGGAGGCGACCCCGATCCGGGCGTCCCCGACGTCGACCGCGAGGCGGCGTCCGTGTCGCATCGTCCGGCCGCCTCCACTCAGCTGGCCGGCTCCACTCGTCCGGCTGACCTCGGTCACCTGGCTGTCCTCCGTCACCCGGCCGTTCCCCCGCGCCGGGCCGTTTCGGCCGCTCTCGCCCACTCGGCCGTTCCCGCTCACTTGGCCGTTTCCGCCACGAGCCGCTCCACGGCGTCCACGGCGTCGCCGATGGCGGCCGGGTGCTGGCCGCCGCCCTGGGCGACGTCCGGCTTGCCGCCGCCTCCGCCGCCGAGCGTCTTGGCGGCCGTGCGGACCAGGTCACCGGCCTTGAGGCCGCGCTCGCGGGCGGCCTCGTTGGTGGCGATGACCGTCAGCGGCTTGCCGTTCGCCGTGGTGAACAGGGCCACCACGGCGGCCCGGCCGCCCTGGATCCGGCCGCGCACATCGAGGACCAGCTTGCGCAGGTCGTCGGCGGTGGTGCCGTCCGGGACCTGGCCGGTGACCAGGGCGACGCCCCGCACGTCCTTGGCGGACCCGGCGAGACCGGCGGCGGCCTGGAGCACCTTCTCGGCGCGGAACTTCTCGATCTCCTTCTCGGCGTCCTTGAGCCGGCCGAGCATCCCGGACACCTTCTCGGGAAGGTCCTCGGGGCGGCCCTTGAGGAGTTCGGTGAGCTGGTTGACGACCGTGTGCTCACGGGCCAGGAAGTTGTAGGCGTCCACGCCGACCAGGGCCTCGATCCGGCGTACGCCGGAGCCGATGGAGGACTCGCCGAGCAGCTTGACCAGGCCGAGCTGGGCGGTGTTGTGCACATGCGTGCCGCCGCACAGTTCCTTGGAGAAGTCGCCGATGGTGACGACCCGCACCCGGTCGCCGTACTTCTCACCGAACTCGGCGATGGCGCCCTGCTTCTTCGCCTCGTCGATGCCCATGACGTCGGCACGCACATCGAGGTCGCGGGCGAGGACCTCGTTGATCTTCTGCTCGACGTCGGTCATCACGGCCGTCGGGACGGCGGACGGCGAGCCGAAGTCGAAGCGGAAACGGCCGGGCTGGTTCTCGGAGCCGGCCTGGGCGGCGGTCGGGCCGAGGGCGTCACGCAGGGCCTGGTGGGTGAGGTGGGTGGCCGAGTGGGCGCGGGCGATGGCGGTCCGGCGGCGGATGTCGATGACGGCCTCGGCCCTGGCGCCGACGGTGACTTCACCCACCTGGACGACACCCTTGTGGACGTACACGCCCGGCACCGGCTTCTGGCAGTCACGGATCTCGATGACGGCACCGGTGTCGACCTTGATCCGGCCGGTGTCGCCGATCTGCCCGCCGCCCTCGGCGTAGAACGGGGTGCGGTCGAGGACGATCTCGACCTCGTCGCCCTCGGTGGCGGCGGGTGAGGAGACGCCGTCGACCAGGATGCCGACGACCGTGGACTCACCCTCGGTGTCGGTGTAACCGATGAACTCGGTGGCCCCGGCGGCGTCGGCGATCTCCCGGTAGGCGCCCATGTCGGCGTGGCCGGTCTTCTTGGCCTTGGCGTCGGCCTTGGCGCGCTCGCGCTGCTCCTTCATCAGGCGCCGGAAGCCGTCCTCGTCCACGGACAGGCCCTGCTCGGCGGCCATCTCCAGGGTGAGGTCGATCGGGAAGCCCCAGGTGTCGTGGAGCAGGAAGGCCTTGTCGCCGGCGAGGACGGTGCCGCCGCCGGCCTTGGTCTCGGTGACGGCGGTGTCGAGGATGTTGGTGCCGGCCTTGAGCGTCTTCAGGAAGGCGTTCTCCTCGGCGACGGCGACCCTCTCGATCCGCTCGCGGTCGGTGACCAGCTCGGGGTACTGCTGCCCCATCATCGCGATGACCGTGTCGATCAGGTCCTTGACGACCGGGCCGGTGGCGCCCAGCAGGCGCATGTTGCGGATGGCGCGGCGCATGATCCGGCGCAGCACATAGCCACGCCCCTCGTTGCCGGGGGTCACGCCGTCGCCGATGAGCATCACGGAGGTGCGCATGTGGTCGGTGACCACGCGCAGGGAGACATCGGAGCCGTGGTCGGTGCCGTAGGCCACGCCGGTCAGCTCGGTGGCCTTGCCGATCACGGCCATGGACGTGTCGATCTCGTACATGTTCTGCACGCCCTGAAGGATCATGGCGAGCCGTTCGAGACCGAGACCGGTGTCGATGTTCTTGCTGGGCAGGTCGCCGAGGATCTCGAAGTCCTCCTTCGAGGTGCCCTCGCCGCGCTCGTACTGCATGAAGACCAGGTTCCAGATCTCCACGTACCGCTCATCGTTGACGGCGGGGCCGCCCTCGGCGCCGAACTCGGGGCCGCGGTCGTAGTTGATCTCGGAGCACGGGCCACAGGGGCCGGGGACGCCCATGGACCAGTAGTTGTCCTTCTTGCCCAGGCGCTGGATGCGCTCGGCGGGCACGCCGACGACATCGCGCCAGATGCGCTCCGCCTCGTCGTCCTCCAGATAGACGGTGATCCACAGCCGCTCGGGGTCGAGGCCGTAGCCGCCCTTGTCCTGGGGGCTGGTCAGCAGCTCCCAGGCGTAGGTGATGGCGCCTTCCTTGAAGTAGTCGCCGAAGGAGAAGTTGCCGCACATCTGGAAGAACGTGCCGTGCCGGGTGGTCTTGCCGACCTCTTCGATGTCCGGGGTGCGCACGCACTTCTGCACGCTGGTGGCGCGGGCGAAGAGCGGCTTGACCTCGCCCAGGAAGTAGGGCTTGAAGGGCACCATGCCGGCCGGGACCAGGAGCAGAGTCGGGTCGTCCGCGATGAGCGACGCCGAAGGGACGACGGTGTGCCCGCGCTCCTCGAAGAAGCTCAGCCAGCGACGACGGATCTCAGCCGACTCCATCAGTGGTCCTCATTCCGGTTGTACGAGCGCATCGGGGATTCGATGTACTTCGGTGTGCTGGGGTGGTGGATGGTGGGGTGCGTGCCCGGGCGCGTGCCGGGGTTCTCGATGGCGGGGCGGCGGCGCGGCGCAGGGAGTTCGGGGTCCTCGGTGATGCCCAGCGCGTCGCCCAGTTCGGCCTCGCGCCGGGCCATGTTGTCGCGGACGTCGAGCGCGAAGCCGACGGCCCGGTCCCTGACCCGCTGACCGGCTTCCAGTGCCTTGTCGGCCGCGGTGGCGGCCAGGCTCTCGGGCGTCAGCTGCTTCAGCTTGCGGTTGACCTTGGTGGTGGCCCACACACCGGCGGCCACGCCGGTGGTGAACCAGAACGTACGGCGGAACATCGCTCGGTCTCAGTCCTTACTTCCGCTTGCGGCGGCCGGCGGGGACCGTGCGGCCCACGATCACCGTACGCCGGGGGGCCTTCGCGGGTGCGTCGTCCCTGCGGCCGACGAGCGCCCGGCGCACGCCGTAGCCGAAGGCGGCGACCTTCACCAGCGGGCCGCCGAAGGTGGAGGCGACGGTGGTGGACAGCGCGGACGCGTTCGACGTGACCTCCTGGACGTCGGAGGCGATCGCGTCGACCCGCTCGATCTGGGTCTGTGCCGAGCGCACCGCCGTCGAGGCGTCGGCGAGCAGCGGGACGGCCTGGTCGGTCACGTCCGCGACGAGCTTGGTGGTCGCCTTGAGCGTCTGGGCCAGCCTCGCCAGAGCCACCGCGAGGAAGGAGACCAGGATCGCCCAGAAGACGGCCACCAGGATCCCGGCCACCTCTCCACCGGACACTGCGCACCCGCTCCCTGAAACGTCCTGAACATCGAGAAAGTCGTGCACCGAGCCTATCGCGCCAGGGATGCCGGTCCGTACCGGATTACCGTCCGGCGCGCAGCGGAACGAGCACAATCACGGGAAGCGATTGTACGGAGTGATTACGTTTCAGTACGCTCCGTGTCCTATGCGACCAGATCAGACCACCGGTGACCAAGTGGACAGTGTGCTCGGCAATCTCCCCCTGGAACTCGACGCGTTCGTGGGCCGCTCCGCCGAACTGGCCGGGCTGGCACGGGCGCTCGGGGGCGCCCGGCTGGTCACGGTGACCGGGCCGGGCGGGATCGGCAAGTCCCGGCTGGCGGCCCGCGCGGCGGCGCGTTCGGCGCCCCGGGACGGGGTGTGGCGGGTGGATCTCGCGTCCCTGCGCGACCCGGAGTTCGTGGAGTACGCGGTGGTGGAGGCGCTGGCACTGACCGACCACACCACCCGGCCGCCCCGCGAGACCCTGCTCACCCAGCTCGCCGACCGCCAACTCCTGCTGGTGCTGGACGGGTTCGAGCATCTGGTGGAGGTGTGCGCCGCGCTGGTCACCGAGCTGCTGCGCCGGCTGCCGGGCCTGCGGGTGCTCGCGGTGGGGCGCAGACCGCTGGGGGTCGCGGGCGAGCGGCTCTTCGCGCTGGCGCCGCCGGCCGAGAACGAGGCGGTGGAGCTGCTGCGCGTCCGGGCGGCGCAGCTGGGCCCGCCGCCGGAGGACGACGCGGGCCTGCGGGAGCTGTGCCGGCGTCTGGAGGGGATCCCGCTGGCGATCGAGCTGGCGGCGGGGCGGCTGGGCGCGCTGTCGGCGGCGCGGCTGCTGGAGCGGCTGGACGACCGGTTCCGGCTGCTGACCGGCGGCGGGCGGGACGCGCTGCCCCGGCATCAGACGCTGCGCACGGCGATCGGCTGGAGCCATGAGCTGTGCGCGCCCGCCGAGCGGCTGCTCTGGTCGCGCCTGTCGGTGTTCGCGGGCACCTTCGACCTGGAGGCGGTCGAATATGTGTGCAGCGGCGATGGCCTGCGCGCCGACGACGTCCTCGATGTGCTGACCCAGTTGCTCGCGCAGTCGGTGGTGAGCCGGGAGGAGACCCCGGCCGGGACCCGCTACCGGATGCTCGACACGATCCGTGCGTACGGCGCCGAGTGGCTTGAGGCGGCGGGCGACGCGGCCCGGATGCGGCGGCGCCACCGTGACTGGTATCTGGGGCTGGCGACCTGGTGCGAGCTGGACTGGTTCTCGGCGCGCCAGGGCGAGGTGGCCGCGCGGGTGGAGGCGGACCTGCCGAATCTGCGCTGGGCGCTGGAGCACTGCCTGACCGAGCCGGACGACGCGCATCTGGCGCTGTATCTGTCCGGGTCGCTGTGGTTCTACTGGGCCGGCTGCGGGCGGCTGTCGGAGGGGCGGCGCTGGCTGGAGCGGAGCGTGGAGCTGCCGGTGGAGGACGTGGGGCATGAACAGTCCCGGCTGAAGGCGCTGTGGGTGCTCGGCTATGTGGCCGTCCTCCAGGGCGACCGGGTGACGGCGCTGACCGCGCTCCAGGAGTGCCGCGAGGAGTCGGAACGCCTCGCGAGCGCCACGGCGGTCGCGTACGCCGAGCACCGCACCGGCTGTCTGGCGCTGGTCTGTGACGACATGCCCCGTGCAGAAACGCTGCTGCGCTCGGCGCTGGAGCGCTATCACGAGATCGGCGAGCTGAACAGCAATGTCCTGATGTGCCAGGTCGAGCTGGCGATGACCCGCGCCTTCCAGGGCGATCTCGCGGAGGCCGTGCGGCTGTGCGAGGACGTCCGGCGGGTGTGCGAGGACCACGGGGAGCGCTGGTCGCGGGCGTACGCGCTGTACGTCCTCGGCTATGCCGCCTGGCACGAGGGCGACTGGGCGGGTGCGCGCACGCTGCTCGCCGACTGTCTCGCCACCGCCCACGCCTTCAACGATCTGCTCGGCGCGGTGCTGGCGGTGGAGCTGCTCGCGCTGGTCACGGCCGCCGAGGGCGAGTTCGCGGAGGCGGCGGTGCTCCAGGGCGCGGCCTCCCGGATGTGGCCGTCGGTGGGGCTGCCGCTGTTCGGCTCGGCCCACTACAACCGGCCGCACGAGCGGTGCGAGGCGCTGTCCCGGGCCCGGCTGGGCGACGAGCGGTACGAGGAGTGCGTACGGCTCGGTGCGCGGCTGGACCGGCGGACGGCGGTGGCGCGGGCGCTGGAGTGGTCGCCGGTACGGTCGCCGGAGCTGCCGGGGGCGCCGCGCGGGACGGTGCGGCACGCGCGCGGGAGCGCGGATCCGGCGTCCGTCACGCACAAGCCCGCCGTCTCGCCCACCCGGAAGGGCGGGGAGACGGCGGGCTGACGCGCGAGGGGGGTGCTACGTCCGGGTCAGCGGGCGTAGTACTCGACGACGAGCTGCTCGTCGCAGATCACCGGGATCTCCTTGCGGTTCGGCTCGCGGTCCAGGCGGAACGCCAGGGCCTTGAGGTTCACCTGGAGGTAGCGCGGGGTCTCGCCGTCGGGGGCGAAGCCGCCCTCGCGGGAGATCTGGAACAGCGTCTTGTCCTTGCTGCGGTCGCGGACCTGCACGACGTCGTCCGGGCGCACGACGAAGGACGGCTTGTCGACCTTCTTGCCGTTGACCTGGATGTGGCCGTGGACGACCATCTGGCGGGCCTGGTAGATGGTGCGGGCGATGCCCGACCGCAGGACCAGGGCGTCGAGACGCTTCTCCAGCTCGATGATCAGGGCCTCACCGGTCTTGCCCTGGACCTTGGAGGCGCGGTCGTAGGCGCGCACGAGCTGGCGCTCGGACACGTCGTACTGCGCGCGCAGCCGCTGCTTCTCCAGCAGCCGGACCTTGTAGTCCGAGTTCTGCTTGCGGCCACGGCCGTGCTCACCGGGCGGGTAGGGACGCGCCTCGAAGTACTTGACGGCCTTCGGGGTCAGCGCGATGCCGAGGGCACGCGACTTCTTGACCTTGGGGCGGGACTGGTTCGCCATGAACCAAACACCTCGTGTTCTGTGTGCGAATACGGCTTCACCAGGGTTAGGGGAGGTCGCATCCGCAGCCGGGGAAACCCCGCGGGGCCGTGAGCGAACACGGTCCTGCCGGGCAGCCGCTCCCTGGTCTGGGCACATACGTGCAGCACGCGAGTCGCCCATCGCCGGTCCCGGGACTCCGGGGGGTGATGGGCTGCCCGCGACACCGTTCGACGGTGCGCGACGCTCCTGGAATCCTGCGCCTTGCGGCGACGGGGTTCCGGCTGGATGTCCCGTTCTGGTGGTGCCGGCTGCCCTTTCGGGTGCCGGGCACGGGACGCAGCGCTCCGGGGATTCTACAGGCCGCTCAGGACCGCTTGCGACCGAGGTGCTTCCTGGTCCATTCCACGGCGTCGGCGTATCTGGCCTCGGCCCCGTGCCGGGTCGGGGTGTAGTACGCGCGGTCCTTGAGGGCGTCAGGGGCGTACTGCTGCTCGGCGATGCCCTCGGGCACGTCGTGCGGATACACGTACCCCTGCGCGTGCCCCAGCTTGGCGGCGCCCTTGTAGTGCCCGTCCCGCAGATGCGCGGGGACGGGCCCGGCCAGCCCCTTGCGCACGTCCTCCAGGGCGGCGCCGATGGCGGTGGTCGCGGCGTTGGACTTGGGGGCGAGGGCGAGGGCGATGGTGGTGTGGCTGAGGGTGAGGGCGGCCTCGGGGAAGCCGATCATGGCGACGGCCTGGGCGGCGGCGACCGCGAGGGGCAGCGCGGTGGGGTCGGCGAGGCCGATGTCCTCGCTGGCGGAGATCATCAGCCGGCGGGCGATGAACCGGGGGTCCTCGCCGGCCTCGATCATCCGGGCCAGGTAGTGCAGGGCGGCGTCCACGTCGGAGCCGCGGATGGACTTGATCAGGGCGCTGGCCACGTCGTAGTGCTGGTCGCCGTCGCGGTCGTACTTCACCGCGGCGCGGTCGACGGTCTCCTCCAGGGTGGTGAGGGCGATCTCCGTCTCGCCCTTGTCGAGGGCGGCGCCGGCCGCGGCCTCCAGGGCGGTCAGCGCGCGCCGGGCGTCGCCGCCGGCGATCCGCAGAAGGTGGTCCTCGGTGGCCTCGGGGAGGGTGACCGCGCTCTTGAGGCCGCGCTCCTCGGTGAGGGCACGGCGCAGCAGACCGCGCAGGTCGTCGTCGGTGAGGGGTTCCAGGGTGAGCAGGAGGGAGCGGGAGAGCAGGGGGGAGATCACCGAGAAGTACGGGTTCTCGGTGGTGGCCGCGATGAGGGTGACCCAGCGGTTCTCCACGGCGGGCAGCAGGGAGTCCTGCTGGGCCTTGCTGAAGCGGTGGATCTCGTCCAGGAAGAGAACGGTCTCCTTGCCGTAGCCGCCGGTGGCGCGGCGTGCCCCGTCGATGACCGCGCGGACCTCCTTGACCCCGGCGGTGATCGCGGACAGCTCCACGAACCGCTTCTCGGTGGCCTTGGAGACGACGTACGCGAGGGTCGTCTTGCCGGTGCCGGGCGGGCCCCACAGGATCACCGAGGACGGCCCGGCCGGTCCTCCGGCGCCCTCGCCGACGAGCCGGCGCAGCGGCGAGCCGGGTTTGAGCAGATGCCGCTGGCCCACCACCTCGTCCAGGACACGCGGGCGCATCCGGACCGCCAGGGGACTCGCGGCCGGGTCCTTCTCCTGGCGCTCTTCGGCGGCGGCGGTGAACAGATCGGGTTCCACGCTGAAACCCTAAATCACGGCACTGACATCGCCGGGGGCGCGTGGGGCGAAGTGGGGTGTGGGAGGGGGCGGGGCGTTCGCGTGGGGGCCGCGAAGGGGGCCAGGGGGCGCCGGGGGGGCTGAGAGCACCGGGGGCCCAAGGGGCGGGAGGCCCGGGGCCCGGGGCCCGGAGGGACCCGGGTGGCCGGAAGACCCTGGGGACCGGAGGGGGCGAAGGGCCGGGGCCCAGGGGGAGCCGGAGGGCCCGGGGAGAACCGGGGCCCGGGAGGAACGGGAGGCCACAGTGGCAGCGTCTGCGCCGGAGTCGCCGGGGGCGAAGCGCGGGACCCGCCCAGGACGAGGCACCGGGGGCAGATCACCAGTGATCGCCCGTATCCGCGCGGAGGGCGCGTCCGTGGAGGACGCGTCCGCGCCGGACACGTGAGGTCACACCGCGTGGGACGTTTCCGTGGCCACGCAGATGCCCGGACCACGGCGGGCCGCCCGCGCAGGCGCCCGCCGACGCCGGCCGGTGAGCACGCGGTCCCCCGCGACCGTACGGCGTGGCAAGGTCCGGCCCGCCCGCGCCCTCCTCAGGCCCAGAGGTCGGCGCCCCACCGTGTGAGGATCAGCATGGCGATGATGCCGACGTGCGTGACGGGCAGGACCCAGGTGAACTCGGCCAGGAAGCGCTTGACGGGGCCCGGCGCCGGGAGGAAGCCGTTACGGACGTTGAAGGAGGTCACGTACCAGAACATGACGATGGTCGCGACCCACGCCAGGGAGCACCACAGGCACAGGGCGTTGATCCGGTACAGCGACTGGAACTGGAGCCAGGTGCAGAAGGCGACGCCGAAGACCGTGCCCGCGTTGAAGGTGAGCCAGTACCAGCGCGGGAAGCGGACCCGGGTCAGCAGGCTCACGCCGACGCAGATGACGATGCCGTAGGCGACGAGTCCGAGCATCGGGTTGGGGAAGCCGAAGACGGACGCCTGGTCGCTCTCCATGATGGAGCCGCAGGACACGACCGGGTTGACGCTGCACCCGGGGACATAGGTCTCGCCGGCCACCTTGGCTTCGAGGAGCTTGAACTTGTCGAGCGTGATGACCCACGCGGCCAGCAGTCCCGCGGCGCCGGTGATCACCAGCATCAGCGCGAAGGCGCGGCTGCCACCGGCCGTGTGCGGCGCGGCCGGGGTGGTGCGCGGCGGCTCGGGCTCGGTGGAGACGTCGTTGACAGTCGTCTTGCTCATCACGCCGATTCCGTCACTGGAGAGGGTCCTTCTTCGGGCAGGGCCATTGTGCCGCACCCTCCTGGGCGGCACCGGACCCTGTGGACAAGGGGGGCCCATGGGGGTCGATGGTCCCTCGTCAGCGGCCGGTTCCGGACAGGTTTTCGGGACGGACGGCCCTGGCGGCCGACGCTGACGGACACCCTCCCGGTCCCCCGCCCTTCGGTGTCGCGAAAGACGCCGGAAGGACGCCGGAAGGGCATCGGGAGGCCGCCGGGAAAAGAGGGGCGGGGCGCCCGATGCCGTACGGCACCGAACGCCCCGCCCCGCGTGTCCTCGTACCGTCTCAGCCGAGCCGTGTCTCCAGTTCCGCCACGATCTCGCCCACGCCGATCGCCGTCTGTTCGCCGGACTCCATGTCCTTGAGCTGGACGACGCCCTCGGCGAGGTCGCGCTCGCCCGCGACGATCGTGTAGCGGGCGCCGCTGCGGTTGGCGCTCTTCATGGCGCCCTTCAGGCCCCGCCCGCCGAAGGCGAAGTCCGCCGCCACGCCCACCTTGCGCAACTCGGTGACCTTGGCGAACAGCACCCGTCGCGCCTCCTCCCCGAGGGGGACGGCGTAGACGCTGGTGGGGGACGGCAGGTCGAGGGCGATGCCCTCCGCGTCCAGGGCGAGGACCGTGCGGTCGACGCCGAGGGCCCAGCCGACGGACGGGAGCGCGGGGCCGCCGATCATCTCGGACAGACCGTCGTACCGGCCGCCGCCGCCCACCGCTGACTGGGCGCCCAGTCCGTCGTGGACGAACTCGAACGTCGTACGGGTGTAGTAGTCCAGGCCGCGCACCAGCCGGGGGTCGTCCTCGAAGGCGACGCCCGCCGCGCGGATCAGCTCGCGGACCTCCTCGTGGTACGCCTTGCAGGCGTCGCACAGGTAGTCGCGCAGCAGAGGGGCGCCGGTGAGCTGCTTCTGGACGTCGGCGCGCTTGTCGTCCAGGACGCGCAGCGGGTTGATCTCCGCGCGGCGCAAGGTGTCCTCGTCGAGGTCCAGGCCGCGCAGGAAGTCCTGGAGCGCGGCCCGGTAGACCGGACGGCACTCCTTGTCACCGAGGCTGTTGAGCAGGATGCGGAAATCGCGCAGGCCCAGCGAGCGGTACGCCTGGTCGGCGAGGATGATCAGCTCGGCGTCCAGCGCCGGGTCCTCCGCGCCGATCGCCTCGGCGCCGACCTGGGAGAAGTGGCGGTAGCGGCCTGCCTGGGGCTGCTCGTAGCGGTAGTAGGAGCCCGAGTACCAGAGCTTGACCGGCAGATTGCCCGCGCGGTGGAGATTGGCCTCCAGCGCGGCGCGCAGTACGGAGGCGGTGCCCTCGGGGCGCAGGGCGAGCCGGTCGCCGCCCTTGGTCTCGAAGGCGTACATCTCCTTGGTGACGATGTCGGTGGACTCGCCGACGCCGCGCGCGAACAGTTCGACGTTCTCGAAGCCGGGGGTCTCGATGTAGCCGTAGCCCGCGTCGCGCAGCGGGGCCGCGATCGCCTCGCGCACCGCGAGGAAGACGGCGGAGCGCGGCGGGATCAGGTCGTACGTGCCCTTGGGGGCCTGAAAGGTACTCACGGAAGGTCTCTCGTCACATTCCTCGTCGGGGAGCGTCGGCGCTCCCGAGGCCGTCGGCCACCTGCCGCAGATACGGGTTGGTGGCGCGCTCCTGGCCGATGGTCGTCTGGGAGCCGTGCCCGGACAGGACCACGGTCGAGTCGTCGAGCGGCAGGCACACGCGGGCCAGCGAGTCGAGCATCTCGGCCATGTCACCGCCGGGCAGGTCGGTGCGTCCGATGGAGCCGGCGAAGAGCAGGTCCCCGGAGAAGAACACCGACGGGATGTCGGCCGTCTCGGGCATCCTGAAGGTCACCGACCCCTTGGTATGGCCCGGCGCGTGCGCGACGGAGAACTCCAGTCCGGCGAGGTCCAGCGCGCCGCCGTCGGTCAGTTCCCTGACGTCGTCCGGTTCCCCCACGGTCAGTTCGCCCATGAGGGGCATCCCGATGGCGCGTCCGATGCCTTTCTCGGGGTCGCTCATCATGTGGCGGTCCGCGGGGTGGATCCAGGCGGGCACACCGTGCGCGCCGCACACCGGGACGACCGAGGCCACATGGTCGATGTGACCGTGGGTGAGGACGACGGCGACGGGCTTGAGGCGGTGCTTCTTCAGCGCCTCCTCGACCCCGGGGGCGGCCTGGTGGCCCGGATCGATGATCACGCACTCCTCACCGGCGGCGGGGGCGACGAGATAACAGTTCGTCCCCCAGGCCCCGGCGGGGAACCCGGCAATGAGCACGATCGTCCTTCGTTGTGTCGGTTCGGGCGGCGGTTTGTGACGCCTGGGGCGGTCGGTGACCGGCCACGCCCGTCGTCAGAGCCTACCGGCGCTGCCGGATCCTCAGGTAACCCATATACGGTACGGGGCACACGCAGGCGGTCGGCCCATCGGACGCACGAACCGTGGCCGTCGTACGAGACGCATGAGGAGTAGACCCGGTGGTCAGCCAGGAGCAGCGGCGGCGTCAGCTCGCCCGGGAGAAGTTCTTGCGGCAGCAGACGCGGCGTACCGACGCGCGCCGCAAGGCACGGACACGCAATGCCGTGATCGCGTCGGTGATCGGCGTCGTCCTGATCGGCAGCCTCGCGCTGTACACGACGGACGCGTTCAAGAGCGACGACAGCGCGAACGCGTCCTCGGAGACGACCCCGAGCGCGGCGCCGACCAGCCCGCCCCCGGATCCCTGCGAGGAGCCGGCGGCGGGCGAGGTCGCGACGAAGACGTGGGACAAGGCGCCCGCGATGTCCATCGACGAGTCGGCGAAGTACACGATGACGCTGGCGACGACGTGCGGTGACATAGACATCGATCTGAAGACGGCGGCGGCGCCGCAGACGGTGAACTCGTTCGCGTTCCTCGCGGGCGAGGGCTACTTCGACCACACGAACTGCCACCGCCTCACCACCAGCGGTATCTACGTCCTCCAGTGCGGCGACCCGGCGGGCGACGGCACCGGCGGTCCGGGCTACACCATCCCGGACGAGAACCTCAAGGACACCAGCCTTGAGGGCGATGTGTACCCGGCGGGCACGGTCGCGATGGCGAACCAGTACGACGCGACGACGGGCGAGGGACGCGACAGCGGCGGCAGCCAGTTCTTCCTCGTCTTCCAGGACAGTCCGCTGCCCGCGGACTACACCCCCTTCGGTACGGTCTCCGAGTCCGGGATGGCCGTGCTGGAGAAGATCGCGGGTGCCGGGGAGAACACCGGCGCAGGTGACGGGGCTCCCAACGCGACTGTCGTGATCAACAAGGCGACGGTCACCAAGTCCTGACGACCGGGGCGGCCAGCTGGGAAATTTCGGTCGTGCTGGATGCGGACAGGCAACCCGCCGGTCGCCTATGTTGGCCGTGACGAAACTGTGGACGATGCCGGGGGCACGGAAGCCCGTCGCGGCATCATGTGGAGGAGGCGCTGTGAGCAGCGACCCGTGGGGCCGCGTCGACGAGACGGGGACCGTGTACGTGCGTACGGCCGACGGCGAGCAGGTCGTCGGTTCCTGGCAGGCCGGCTCCCCCGATGAGGCGCTGGCCTACTTCGAGCGCAAGTACGAGGGCCTGGTTGTCGAGATCGGCCTCCTCGAAAAGCGGGTGAAGACCACCGACCTGTCCGCGAAGGACGCCCAGGCCGCCGTCGACCATCTGCGCGAGCAGGTGGACGCGCATCACGCGGTGGGCGATCTGGACGCGCTGCGGGCCCGGCTGGACAAGCTCGTGGAGCTGGTGGAGGCCCGTCGCGAGCAGCGCAAGGCGCAGCGCGCCCGGCAGGCCGACGAGGCTCGTCAGTCCAAGGAGTCCCTGGTCACCGAGGCCGAGCAGCTGGCCCAGTCGGATCAGTGGCGCTCGGCCGGGGAGCGCCTGCGCGCGCTGGTGGACACCTGGAAGGCCCTCCCCCGGCTCGACCGCAAGTCGGACGACGAGTTGTGGCACCGCTTCTCGCACGCCCGCTCGGCGTTCTCCAAGCGGCGCAAGGCGCACTTCGCGCAGCTCGACGCGCAGCGCGAGGACGCCCGCAAGACCAAGGAGCGGCTGGTCGCCGAGGCCGAGGCGCTGTCGGACTCCGCCGACTGGGGTCCCACGGCCGCCCGCTACCGCGAGCTGATGGCGGAGTGGAAGGCGGCGGGCCGCGCCCAGCGCGAGCACGAGGACGATCTGTGGAACCGCTTCCGCGGCGCGCAGGACGTCTTCTTCGCCGCCCGCAGCTCGGTGTTCGCCGAGCGGGACGCGGAGCAGTCGGAGAACCTCAAGCTCAAGGAGGAGCTGGCCGAGGAGGCCGAGAAGATCCTCCCGGTCACCGATCTGAAGACCGCGCGGGCCGCGTTCCGCACGGTCAACGAGCGGTGGGAGGCCATCGGTCATGTGCCGCGCGACGCCCGGCCGAAGGTCGAGGGCCGGATCCACGCGGTGGAGCGGGCGATCCAGGAGGCCGAGGAGGCCGACTGGCGACGCACCAACCCGGAGGCACGCGCCCGTGCCGAGGGGCTGACGGGCCAGCTCCAGGCGGCCGTCGACAAGCTCGGTCAGCAGATCGAGCAGGCGCGCGCGCAGGGCAACACCGCGCGGGCCGACAAGCTCCAGAAGGAGCTGGACGGCCGCCAGGCCCTGCTGGACCAGGCGCTGAAGGGTCTCCAGGAGTTCGGCGGCTGAGACCGCCGGTGCGGTAGCTGTTCGTACAGGGTTCGTACAGGGTTCGTACAGAAGGAGGCTCCCCCTCAGGGGAGCCTCCTTCGTTGGTGCTACGAGCGGCTGCGCGCCGATGTCACCCGGTACACGTCGTAGACGCCCTCCACGCCCCGGACCGCCTTCAGGACATGGCCCAGGTGCTTGGGGTCGCCCATCTCGAAGGTGAAGCGGGACGTGGCGACCCGGTCGCGGGAGGTCTGGACGGCCGCCGAGAGGATGTTGACGTGCTGGTCGGACAGCACCCGGGTGACGTCGGAGAGCAGCCGGGAGCGGTCCAGCGCCTCGACCTGGATGGCGACCAGGAACACCGAGGACTGGGTGGGCGCCCACTCGACCTCCAGGATCCGCTCGGGTTCCCGGGACAGTGAGTCCACGTTGACGCAGTCGCTGCGGTGAACCGATACGCCGCTGCCTCGGGTGACGAACCCGATGATCGGGTCGCCGGGTACGGGGGTGCAGCAGCGGGCCAGCTTGACCCAGACGTCCTCGACGCCCTTGACGACGACGCCGGGGTCGGCGTTGGAGCGGCGCTTGCGGCTGCGGCCCCGGGCGGGCGGGACGCTCTCGTCGATCTCCTCGGTGGCCGCCTCCTCGCCGCCGAAGGCCTGCACCAGTTTCTGCACGACGTTCGGCGCGGAGACATGGCCCTCGCCGATCGCCGCGTACAGGGCGGAGATGTCCGGGTAGCGCATCTCGTGGGCGAGGGTGACCAGGGAGTCGCCGGTGAGGATGCGCTGGATCGGCAGGTTCTGCTTGCGCATCGCGCGGACGAGGGCGTCCTTGCCCTGCTCGATCGCCTCGTCCCGGCGCTCCTTGGAGAACCAGGCCCGGATCTTGTTGCGGGCGCGCGGTGACTTCACGAAGCCGAGCCAGTCACGGGAGGGGCCCGCGCCGGACGCCTTGGAGGTGAAGACCTCCACCAGATCGCCGTTGTCCAGGGTCGATTCCAGCGGTACGAGTCTGCCGTTGACCCGTGCTCCTATGGTGCGGTGGCCGACCTCGGTGTGGACGGCGTACGCGAAGTCGACGGGGGTGGAGCCCGCGGGCAGCGCTATGACGTCGCCCTTCGGGGTGAAGACGAAGACCTCGTTGCGGGACAGGTCGAAGCGCAGGGACTCCAGGAACTCGCCCGGGTCCTCGGTCTCCTTCTGCCAGTCGAGGAGCTGGCGCAGCCACGCCATGTCGTTGAGGTGGTCGTCCTTGCCCTTGCCGGACCTGGGCACGTCGGTGCGCACCTTGGAGGCGCCGGCGACGGCCTCCTGCTTGTACTTCCAGTGCGCGGCGATGCCGTACTCGGCGCGGCGGTGCATGTCGAAGGTACGGATCTGGAGTTCGACGGGCTTGCCGTTGGGGCCGATGACCGTGGTGTGCAGCGACTGGTACATGTTGAACTTGGGCATCGCGATGTAGTCCTTGAAGCGCCCGGGAACGGGGTTCCAGCGCGCGTGGACGGTGCCCAGGGCGGCGTAACAGTCGCGGACGGTGTCGACCAGGACCCGGATGCCCACCAGGTCGTAGATCTCCGCGAAGTCCCGGCCGCGGACGATCATCTTCTGGTAGACGCTGTAGTAGTGCTTGGGGCGGCCGGTGACGGTGGCCTTGATACGGGCCGCGCGCAGGTCCTGCTGGACCTCGTCGGTCACTATGGCCAGATACTCGTCACGCTTCGGGGCCCGCTCGGCCACCAGCCGGACGATTTCGTCGTACATCTTGGGGTAGAGGATCGCGAACGCGAGATCCTCCAGCTCCCACTTGATGGTGTTCATGCCCAGGCGATGGGCGAGCGGCGCGTAGATCTCCAGGGTCTCGCGCGCCTTCTTCTCCTGCTTCTCGCGCTTGAGGTAGCGCATGGTGCGCATGTTGTGCAGGCGGTCGGCGAGCTTGATGACCAGGACGCGCGGGTCCTTGGCCATGGCGACGACCATCTTGCGCACGGTCTCGGCCTGTGCGGCCTCGCCGAACTTGACCTTGTCCAGCTTGGTGACGCCGTCGACGAGCAGCGCGACCTGGTCGCCGAAGTCGCGGCGGAGCTGGTCGAGGCCGTACTCGGTGTCCTCGACGGTGTCGTGCAGCAGGCCGGCCATCAGGGTGGCCGGGTCCATGCCCAGCTCGGCGAGGATGGTGGTGACGGCGAGGGGGTGGGTGATGTAGGGGTCGCCGCTCTTGCGCTTCTGGCCGCGGTGCCAGCGCTCGGCGACCTGGTACGCCTTCTCGATCTGGCGGAGCGTGGCGGTCTCGATCTTCGGATCGTTGCTGCGCACTATCCGCAGCAGCGGCTCCAGGACCGGGTTGTACGGGTTGGAGCGCTGCACGCCGAGGCGGGCGAGCCGGGCCCGGACCCGGTTGGAGGAGCCGGAGCGGGCGGGCTGCTGGGGTGCGGGAGCCACGGGGGTCGGGGGCACGGGGGCGGGGGACGCAGGAGCCGGGGACGCGGCGGGGCGGCTCGCGGGCGTGCCCTCGGGCGGGGCCGGCTTGGGGCGCGCGGCCTCGGCGGGGGGCTCGACGGGCGCCGACTGGGCGTGCTCGACCGGCCCGTGCGCGTCGTTCTGCACGCTCTTCGCGTTGGTCGCGTTGGTCGCGTTGGTCGCGTTGGTCGCGTGCGGCGCGGGCTGGGCCGCGGGCTCCGAGGCGGGCTCGGGCTTGGCGGCGGTCAGGTGCTGGGCCTCGTCTGGCAAGAGGGCTCCTCGTGCGCGATCCGGGTCCCCCGGGCAGGTTCCGGAGACCCCATGGTAGCGATCCTGGGCTTCGACATCGCCTTCAGGACGATCTGCGGACCTTTGGCCGAAAACACCGGTGAGGGGAGGTTTGATTCCCTGCCGGGTGCCCCGGGCGCTCACAAGGCGAACGGGCGCCCCGGGCCGAAGCCCGGGACGCCCGGTGACACTCCCTGCCGCGCGGAGCCGCGCCCGCCCGCTCCAGGGTGGCTCAGGACCGCTCAGACGGTGAGCAGCGTCTCCAGCGGAGCCCCCTGGAGGGAGGGCTCCAGCCGGCTGCGGCCGTCGAGGAAGGACAGCTCCATGAGGATCGCGACGCCCGCGACCTCGGCGCCCGCGCGGCGGATCAGCTTCAGGGACGCCTCCGCCGTGCCGCCCGTGGCCAGCACATCGTCGACGACCAGCACGCGATCCCCCGCGCTGAGGTCCTCGGCGTGCAGTTCGATCTCCGCCGACCCGTACTCCAGGTCGTACGCCTGGCGCAGGGTGGCACCGGGGAGCTTGCCCGCCTTGCGGACCGGGATGAAGCCGACGCCCGCGCGGACCGCGACCGGCGCGCCCAGGATGAACCCGCGGGCCTCCAGGCCGACCACCTTGGTGGCGCCCTGGCGCACGGCGACATCGGCGAGGGCGTCGGTCAGCGCGCCGAACGCGGCGGGGTCCGCCAGGAGCGGGGTGATGTCCTTGAACACCACACCCGGCTCCGGATAGTCGGCCACGTCCCGGATACGGCTGAGCAGCAGCTCCCTGATGTCCGTCATCGGCGCTTCCCCGAGGGCCGGCCACGGCCCCGGGTGCGGGACACGGGCTGGTTGCGCGGTCCTACGACGGCGGCGGCGACGTCCTCGGGGAGGTCGTCGTACGTCTCCTCGGCGCTGGGCCGGGGCGCGGTGGGCTCGCTCTCCTCGGTGCCCTGCGCCCGCTTGGCCAGGATCCGCTTGCGCAGCGCCTTGATCTGCGGCTCGCGCTCCTTGAGGTCGGCGACCAGCGGCGTGGCGATGAAGATCGAGGAGTACGCGCCGGCCGCGAGGCCGACGAACAGCGACAGGGAGATGTCGTTGAGCGTGCCGGCGCCGAGGACACCGCCGCCGATGAACAGCAGGCCCGCCACCGGCAGCAGCGCGACCACCGTGGTGTTGATCGAGCGGACCAGGGTGCTGTTGATCGAGAGGTTGGCGATGTCGCTGTAGGTCCAGCGGCTCTGTTTGGTGATGTCCTTCGTCTGTTCCTTGAGGGAGTCGAAGACCACCACCGTGTCGTACAGCGAGTAGCCGAGGATCGTGAGCAGACCGATCACCGTGCCCGGGGTGACCTCGAAGCCCACCAGGGCGTAGACGCCGACCGTGATGGTGATGTCGTGGATCAGCGCGATGAACGCGGCGACCGCCATGCGCCACTCGAAGGCGATCGCCAGATAGATCACCACCAGGACCAGGAAGATCCCCAGTCCCTGCCACGCCTTGTTGGCGATCTGCTCACCCCAACTGGGGCCGACCAGGTCGGCGTTGATGGCGTCCGCGTCGACCTTCAGATTCTGCGCGAGGTCCTGCTTGATCTGGTCGGACTTGGCGGTGTCCACGCCGGAGATCTGGATGCGCATCCCGCCGGAGCCCAGCTCCTGGACGACCGCCTGGTGACCGGCGGCCTCCTCGGCGTAGGTCTCGGCCTGGGCGACGGAGACGGAGGTCTTCGGGGTGGTGAAGACGGCGCCGCCCTGGAACTCGATGCCCATGTTCAGGCCGCGCACGGCCAGGCCCACGATCGCCGTGATGGTGATCAGGATCGAGATGCCGTACCAGAGCTTGCGGTTCTTGACGAAGTCGTAACCGACCTCGCCGCGGTGGAGCCGGGCGCCGAGGTTGCCGAGCTTCGACATCTCACGCCTCCTTCGGGTCGACGGGGGCGACGGGACGGCGGCTGCGGCGCAGCGGGGGTTGGGCACCCAGACGCTTCGGGTCCAGGCCGGACCACTTGTGACCGTTCGCGAAGAACTTGCGGCGGGCCAGCAGGGTCAGCAGGGGCTTGGTGAAGAAGAACACCACGACGACGTCGAGCACGGTGGTCAGGCCGAGCGTGAACGCGAAGCCCTGGACCTTGCCGACGGTGACGGCGAAGAGCACCGCGGCGGCCAGGAACGACACGAAGTCGGAGACCAGGATGGTGCGCCGGGCGCGCGGCCAGCCCCGCTCGACCGCGGGACGCAGGGAGCGGCCCTCTCTGATCTCGTCCCTGACCCGTTCGAAGTACACGATGAACGAGTCCGCCGTGATACCGATGGCGACGATGGCGCCGCAGACGGCGGGCAGGTTCAGCGCGAAGCCGATGGCCGGACCGAGCAGCGACATGATCACGTAGGTCAGGGCCGCGGAGATCAGCAGCGAGGCGAGCGCGATCAGGGAGAGGCCGCGGTAGTAGGCGACCAGGTAGAGCACGACCAGGCCGAGGCCGATGGCGCCCGCGATCAGACCGGCGTGCAGCTGCTCGCTGCCGAGCGCGGCGGTCACGGTGGTGACGCTGGACTCCTTGAAGGTGAGCGGGAGCGCACCGTAGGAGAGCATGTTGGACAGGCTCTCGGCCTGTTCCTGGGTGAAGTTTCCGGAGATCTCGGCGTTGCCGCCGGTGATCGTGGTGCTCACGTACGGGTGGGAGACGACCTCGTCGTCCAGGACGATCGCGAACTCGTTCATCGGCGACGTCTGGGTGGCGAGCTGGCCGGTGATGTCGGCGAACTTCGTGGCTCCGTCGGAGTTGAAGTCCATCGTCACTTTCCAGCCGGCCGCGCTCTGCGTGTCGAAGAGCGCCTCGGCGTTGTCGATGTCCGTGCCGTCGACGGCGACCGGGCCGAGCAGAAACTTGCTCCACACGCCGTCGTCCTGGCCGCAGGTGACGGTGGAGTCGCCGGGCTTGGCGCCCTTGCCCGCCTCGGCGCGCTGGTCGGCGTCGGCGCAGTTCAGCGCGGCGTACTGGGCCTGGAGGGCGGCGTCATCGGCGGCAGCGGCGTCGTCGCTCGCCGAGGGGGAGGGGCTGGCGGAGTCGCTCGCCGACGCCGACGAGGAGGCGCTGGCGGACGGTGTCTCGTCGGCCTTGAGGGCGTCGGTGACCGGGCGGCCCTGCGAGGTGGCCGAGGACGAGGGAGTGGCCGAGGGGCTGTCCGAGGGGCTGGCCGACTCGTCGCCCCCGGAGGCGGAGGTGCTCGGCGAGGGCGAGGCACTGCTGCCGTCGCTCGCGCTCGGGCTGGGGGTGGCCGCCGGGTCGATGGCCGCCTCGCGCTGGAGGACCGGGCGGAAGTACAGCTTGGCCGTGGTGCCGACCTGTTCCCGGGCCTGCTCGGAGTCGGTGCCCTTGGGAATGTTGACGATGATGTTGTCGGCGCCCTGGGTCTGGACCTCGGCCTCGGAGACACCGAGACCGTTGACCCGGTTCTCCATGATGCCGACCGCGGTGTCCATGTTCGTCTTGTTGATCGCGTTGGGCTGGCCGGGTTCGTTGACCGCCGTGAGCGTGATGCTGGTGCCGCCGGCGAGGTCGATACCGAGACGCGGAGTGGTGTGTCCGGAGGCGAACATGCCTCCTGTGAGCGCCACGATGGCGATCAGGATCAGGACCAGCGAGCGCCCCGGCTTGCTCTGGGCGCTCGCGCTCCGGCCCTTCTTAGGTGCTGCCACCTTCTCGTACTCCCTCTCGGGCCGCCGCGCTCCGGGTCGGCGGGCGGACGGCCATGACATGGTGTCGGGATCCCCTGCGAGCTGGGCGCACTCCGGGGCGTGAGGGCCGGGCCCACACGCCCCGGGGCACGACTACTTCGCGTCGGAGTCGCCGTCGGTCTTCTTCGGCTCTTCGTCCGGCTTCGCCCCGGCGGGGGCGTCGTCGGAGGGCTCTTCGGAGTCCTTCTTGCCGAGGTCGACCGGCTTGTCGTCGGAGGAGGCGGCGTCGGAGGGGCTTTCGTCGGTCTTGCCGGTCTTGTCGGTTTCGTCCGGCTCATCCGTCTCGTCCGTCTTGGTGAGCGCCGAGGCGTCGTCCGGGACGAGGTCGGACTTCAGGTCGTGCTCGATGCCGTGGACGATGCGGTTGTACTCGTCGTCGGACAGGACGGCACCGATCGAGTTCTTGGCGAAGAGCAGGTCGACGCCCGGGCCGGCGTCGAGGAGGACCGTGTCCTCGCTGACTTCCTTGACCGTCGCGTACATGCCCCCGATGGTGCGGACGCCGGAACCGGGCTGCATCTGGTTCCGCATGTCGGCCGCCTGCTGCTGCTTCTTCTTGGCCGACCGGGTCATCAGGAACATGGCCCCGATGAGCACGATGAACGGGAGGAGGGTCACGAGACTCACGGGTCGGAACTTCCTTCGCACGACCGCGGTGGGGAGCGGCCTGATCGTTGGGGGATTGTCAGCCGTCGACAAGGGCGGCATCGGCGGAGTCTAAGCGAGTCCGCGCGCAGGGAACAACGCTCAGCATGGCACCGGGGTTCCTGTACGGGCCAGTGCGCTCGCCGTCACGTCCCGAACAGGTCCTGTTGTCCGTTTCCCGCAGGCCCGGTGCCGGGCGGGGTGAGGCCGAGATGCGCCCACGCCGCCGGGGTGGCGACCCGGCCGCGGGGCGTACGGGCCAGCAGACCCTCGCGCACCAGGAACGGCTCGGCGACCTCCTCGACGGTCTCGCGCTCCTCCCCCACGGCGACGGCGAGCGTCGAGAGCCCGACCGGACCGCCCGCGAACAGCTTGAGCAGGGCCTCCAGCACCCCCCGGTCCAGCCGGTCCAGACCGCGCCCATCCACCTCGTACACCTTGAGGGCGGCTCCGGCGATCTCTCTGGTGATGAATCCGTCGGCCTTGACCTGCGCGTAGTCGCGGACGCGGCGCAGCAGGCGGTTGGCGATACGGGGGGTGCCTCGGGAGCGTCCGGCGATCTCGGCGGCGCCCTCGGGCTCGATGCCGACGTCCAGGAGGTGGGCCGAGCGGTGGATGACCCGCTCCAGCTCGACGGGCTCGTAGAACTCCATGTGCGCGGTGAAGCCGAAGCGGTCGCGCAGCGGGGGCGGCAGCAGTCCGGCCCGGGTGGTGGCGCCGACCAGGGTGAACGGGGGCAGCTCCAGCGGGATGGCGGTGGCGCCGGGGCCTTTGCCGACGATCACGTCGACGCGGAAGTCCTCCATCGCCATGTAGAGCATCTCCTCGGCGGGCCGGGACATGCGGTGGATCTCGTCGAGGAAGAGGACCTCGCCCTCCTGGAGGGAGGACAGGATCGCGGCCAGGTCGCCCGCGTGCTGGATGGCGGGGCCGGAGGTGATGCGGATGGGGGCGCCCATCTCGGCCGCGATGATCATCGAGAGGGTGGTCTTGCCGAGGCCCGGCGCGCCGGAGAGCAGGACGTGATCGGCGGTGGCGCCCCGCGCGCGTGCGGCCCGCAGCACCAGGTCGAGCTGCTCACGGACCTTCTCCTGGCCGATGAACTCGTCCAGGTCCTTGGGGCGCAGCGCGGCCTCGACGGCCTGGTCCTCACGGTCGGCGACCGAGCCCACGAGCCGCTCCGCGGCGGCACCGGCGGGGGGCTCGGCGGCGGGGCTGTCGGTCGGGTCGTCGTCCCAGTTCACTGAAGATCTCCTAGCGGTGGCGTGCGGGGCGCGTCTGGGGGGCGGTCGGGGTCGGGCGCCGGGGCCTTCGGCGGTGGGGCGGACGTCACTCTCGGGGGAAGGTGGCGTCCGCGTGAGGGGGGAGCGGGTGGTGCGGTGGTGCCTCCTCAGGTCCCCGGAGTGGCTCGCGGGCGGGTTCCTGGGGTGGGTCCGCGGTGGCTCATGCGGTGGGTCCTGGCCGGATGGGTGGGTCGTGGGGTGGGTTTTGGGTGGCTCATGGGGTGAGTCGTGGGGTGGGTTCTGGGTGGCTCATGGGGTGGGTTTTGGGTGGTTCGTGGGGTGACGCAGGGGATAGCTCATGGGTGGGGAGGCGGAGATTCGGCGGCTCCTCCGTCCGGACGGGTGCCGACGGGGCGGCGGCTTCCGCAGGCGGGTCGGTGGGAAGCCCCCCCCCCGGGGATCCGGGGAATCCGGGCATCCGCCCGGAGACCGGCCCGAGACTCCGCCCGGGATTCGTCCGGCGACCGGCCCGAGAATCCGCCCGGGATTCGTCCGGCAACCGGCCCGAGAATCCGCCCGGAGGATCATCGCGCTCTGTTCAGGGTCTGGAGGGCCGCCTTGAGGAGATGTCCGACCTGGGGTGTCCCCCCTGCGGCCTCGGCCTGCGGGGTCACGGCGGCCACCGCCTCGTCGGCCTCGCGGGTGGCATAGCCGAGGCCGATCAGGGCGGCGTGCAGCTGGTCGCGCCAGCCGGTGGTGACCGGGGCGCCGACCACGGGGGCGCCGAGGGGCTCGCCCAGCCGGTCCTTCAGCTCCAGAAGCAACTTCTGCGCCCCCTTCTTACCGATGCCGGGGACGGCGGTCAGCGCCTTCTCGTCGGCGGTGGTCACGGCCCGGCGCAGCGCGTCGGGACTGTGCACGGCGAGCATCGCCTGGGCGAGCCGGGGGCCGACCCCGCTGGCCGTCTGGAGCAGGGCGAAGACCTGCCGCTCGTCGTCGTCCACGAAGCCGTACAGGGTCAGCGAGTCCTCCCGCACCACGAGGGACGTGTGCAGCTTGGCGGCGCGGCCGACACGGAGCGTGGACAGCGTGTTCGGCGTGCACTGCACCATCATGCCGACCCCGCCGACCTCCACCACGGCGGCATCAGGAGCGAGCGCGGCGACGGTGCCACTGACGAAGGCGATCATGCCGTTCGGCCTTTCGGTACGGGGGGTTCGGCGGGGGGCACGGGGAGTCCGGCGGGGGTGGGGGTGCGCGTCGTGGAGGGGGCGGGAGTCTGTGCGGGGGTCACGGGGGTGGGGGCAAGGGTGGGGGCGAGGAGGGGATGGTCGGCGGAAGGGGCGTGGGTGTGGTGCCTGGGGCGTCGGCGGGCGCGGGCGGCGCCCCCGTCTCCGGCGAGCGCTCCGCCCGCCCCACCTCCGACGAACGCCCGGCCTGACCTCCACGCACTGCCGACCCCGCGCGTACGCCCGACCCCGCCGCCGACGAACGCCCGGCCCGCCCCGCAGGCACCGCGACCCCGGCCGCCCCTGTCGGGCGTCCCGCGTGCCGGGCCACCGCCTCCTGGAGGCGGTTGTGGGCCGGGGCCCGCCAGATGTGGCAGATGGCCAGCGCCAGCGCGTCCGCCGCGTCGGCCGGTTTGGGTGGGGCGGCGAGGCGCAGGAGACGGGTGACCATCGCGCCGACCTGGGCCTTGTCGGCGCGGCCCGAGCCGGTGACGGCGGCCTTGACCTCGCTGGGGGTGTGCAGCGCGACGGGGATGCCCCGGCGGGCGGCGCAGAGCATGGCGACGGCACTGGCCTGGGCGGTGCCCATCACCGTACGGACGTTGTGCTGGCTGAAGACGCGCTCCACCGCCATGTACTCGGGGCGGTGGCGATCCAGCCATTCTTCGATGCCCTGTTCGATGGCGACCAGCCGGTGGCCGAGGTCTGCGTCCGCCGGCGTGCGGACCACGCCGACGCCGACCATGGTCAGCGGCCGGCCCGCGACGCCCTCCACGACACCGACCCCGCAGCGCGTCAGTCCGGGGTCCACCCCGAGTACCCGCACCGGCCCCCCTCTCCCTCGCCGTCTCGCTCACCTGTTTGCGCAGGCTATCCGCTGCCACTGACAACGCCCGCGCGCGACGCCCGGCAAAGCGACGGGCCGACGGGGGTGCCCCGTCGGCCCGTTGAGCCTCGCGCCGGTCCCGGCCCGCCGGCTAAGCGCGTGTCATGCGTCGACCTTCTCCATGACCTCGTCGCTCACGTCGAAGTTGGCGAAGACGTTCTGCACGTCGTCGCTGTCCTCCAGCGCGTCGATCAGCTTGAAGATCTTCTTGGCGCCGTCCTCGTCCAGCTCGACCTGCATGGTCGGGACGAAGTTGGCCTCGGCCGAGTCGTAGTCGATGCCGGCTTCCTGGAGCGCGGTGCGGGCCGCGACCAGGTCGGTGGCCTCGCTGATGACCTCGAACGACTCGCCGAGGTCATTGACTTCCTCAGCACCCGCGTCCAGGACTGCGGTGAGGACGTCGTCCTCGGACAGCTCGCCCTTGGGGACGAGGATCACGCCCTTGCGGTGGAACAGGTACGACACCGAACCCGGGTCGGCCATGGAGCCGCCGTTGCGGGTCATGGCGACGCGCACCTCGGAGGCGGCGCGGTTGCGGTTGTCGGTGAGGCACTCGATGAGCACCGCGACGCCGTTGGGGCCGTAACCCTCGTACATGATCGTCTCGTACTCGGCGCCACCGGCTTCGAGTCCGCCACCGCGCTTGATCGCGGAGTCGATGTTCTTGTTCGGGACGGACTGCTTCTTGGCCTTCTGGACGGCGTCGTAGAGCGTCGGATTGCCTTCGAGGTCGACGCCGCCCATCCGCGCCGCGACCTCGATGTTCTTGATCAGCTTCGCGAAGAGCTTGCCGCGCTTGGCATCGATCACGGCCTTCTTGTGCTTCGTCGTGGCCCATTTAGAGTGGCCGGACATCTGCCTGTCTCCTTCGCGTAACCAATCTCTGTAGGACGCCTGAGATCCTACAAGGACTCCGCGGCCCGCTTTTCGCGCACCATGTCGACAAAGAGCGCATGCATACGGTGGTCGCCGGTCAGTTCCGGATGGAAGGACGTGGCGAGTGCGCCGCCCTGCCGGACGGCCACGATGTGACCGCCGTGCTCGGCGAGCACCTCGACCGCCGCGCCGACGGACTCCACCCAAGGGGCGCGGATGAAGACGCCCTCCACGGCGCCGCCCGCGACGCCGTCGACCTCGACCGCGGCCTCGAAGGACTCGTTCTGGCGGCCGAAGGCGTTGCGCCGCACGATCATGTCGATGCCGCCGATGGTCTCCTGGCCCGAGCGCGGGTCGAGGATCTTGTCGGCGAGCATGATCAGGCCCGCGCAGGTGCCGTAGACCGGCATACCGTCCCGCACGCGCGCGCGCAGCGGCTCCATGAGGCCGAACAGCACGGCCAGCTTGGAGATGGTGGTGGACTCGCCGCCGGGCACGATCAGGCCGTCGACCTCGGCGAGTTCCCCGGGCCGCCGCACCGCCCTGGCCACGGCGCCGGCCGCGGCCAGGGCGCTCAGATGCTCCCGCACATCGCCCTGGAGCGCCAGGACGCCTATGACAGGACCGGCGGCATCAACGGGATTGACGGGATCGACCGGACTGCTCATCGCTGATTACCAGCCGCGGTTGGCGTAGCGCTCGGTCTCGGGGAGGGTGTCGCAGTTGATGCCGACCATGGCCTCGCCGAGGTTGCGGGACGCGTCCGCGATGATCTTCGGGTCGTCGTAGAAGGTGGTCGCCTTCACGATGGCGGCGGCGCGCTTGGCGGGGTCGCCGGACTTGAAGATGCCGGAGCCGACGAAGACGCCCTCGGCGCCGAGCTGGCGCATCAGCGCGGCGTCGGCGGGCGTGGCCACACCACCGGCGGAGAACAGCACCACGGGCAGCTTGCCCAGCTCGGCGACCTCCCTGACCAGCTCGTAGGGGGCGCGCAGCTCCTTGGCGGCGGCGTACAGCTCGTTGTTGTCGTAGCCGCGCAGGCGGGCGATCTCGTTCTTGATCTGACGCAGGTGGCGCACGGCCTCCACGACGTTGCCGGTGCCGGCCTCGCCCTTGGAGCGGATCATGGCCGCGCCCTCGGCGATCCGGCGCAGGGCCTCGCCGAGGTTGGTGGCGCCGCAGACGAAGGGGGTGGTGAACGCGAACTTGTCGGAGTGGTTGACCTCGTCGGCCGGGGTGAGGACCTCGGACTCGTCGATGTAGTCGACGCCGAGCGCCTGAAGGACCTGGGCCTCCACGAAGTGGCCGATCCTGGACTTCGCCATGACCGGGATCGACACGGCACCGATGATGCCCTCGATCATGTCCGGGTCGGACATACGGGCCACGCCGCCGTCCTTGCGGATGTCGGCCGGGACGCGCTCAAGGGCCATGACGGCGACGGCGCCCGCGTCCTCGGCGATCTTCGCCTGCTCCGGCGTGACGACGTCCATGATCACGCCGCCCTTGAGCTGCTCGGCCATACCGCGCTTCACGCGCGCGGTGCCGGTCTCGGGTGTCTGGGCGGAGTCGGGAAGCGTGGTGGACACGGGTGACCTCACTGGGTGAAGGGGGGTTGGTGCAGCACTGAGGAAACGCGAGCCGACCAGGCCACTGCAAGGGCCAATGAGGAGGGGGTGGATCGTTTTTGCAGGGGGCGCGGCAGGCGCCGTCGCTCAGGCGGCCCGGTCCACCAGGGCCGCCGGTGGCTCGTCGTCCATCTCGAAGGCCATCGGGAAGGGCGCGTGGCCCGCGAGACGGAACCAGCGGACCTTACGGTGCTCGCGCAGCCGGCGGGCCGCGCCGACCGCGTCGTTGTGGAAGCGCCGGGCCATGGGGACCCGCCGTACCGCCTCCGTCAGCTCGTGCGCCGTCGCCTCCCCGCCGGGTGCCTGGCGGACGCCCTCGACCTGGTGGGGGTCCGCGAAGACGGCCCGCAGCGCCTGGGACAGCTCGCTCTCGGCGACCTCCCGCTGCTCCTCCTCGGCCTGCCGGGCCGCGTGCGCGGCCTCGTAGAGGACGATCGACGCCGCCGGGTCCATGACGCCGGACGTGGCCAGTTCCTGGGCCACCGAGGCGCGGCGCAGCAGTTGGGCGTCCAGCGCGGCCCGGGTCGCGTCGATCCGCGCGTGCAGGCGGTCCAGGCGGCCGGCGGTCCAGCTCAGATAGAGGCCGATCGCCACGAGGACGGCGAGGATCCAGATCAGGGTTGCGGTCACGGGCGGTCAGCCTAGGCGCTCCGCGGGGAGGCGTTGTCCGGTTCGGCCGCGTCGATGGGTGGGCCGGGGTGGCGTTGCCGTCGGTCTGGGGGCTGCCGCCCCCAGGCCCCCGCCTCGGCCCTTGAGGAGCCTCGTCCTCAAACTCCCCCAGAGGGGGCACCCCCAGACGGGCTGAATGTCCCCGGGCTGCGTCAAACACCCCGCCCACCCAGACCTCACGCACCGGACCCGCTGAGGATCCCCACCCGCGTCAAACACTCCACCCCCAAACACCGGACCGGCCGAAAACACCCGCCCCGCGCCCCCCAGCTCTCCCGCCCCTCAGTCCCGCGCCAACCCCAACCGCGCCCGCAGCCCTCCACCATCCCCACTGTCCCCGCCGTGCGCCCGCTCGTCCGCCGCCACTGCTGCCGCGCCCGCTGTCACCGTCTCGTACACCGACAGGATGTCCGCGCCGACCGTCGACCAGTCGAAACGACGGACGTGGGCGCTGCCCCGCGCGCGGAGTTCCGCCCGGCGCTGTGGGTCCGCCAGCAGGCGTACCGCCGTCTTGGCGAGCGCGTCCGCGTCCTCGTTGGCGAAGAGTTCGCCGGCTTCGCCCCGGTCCAGGACCTGGGCGAAGGCGTCGAGGTCGGCGGCGAGGACGGGGGCGCCCGCGGACATCGCCTCGACGAGGATGATGCCGAAGCTCTCGCCGCCGGTGTTGGGTGCCACGTACAGGTCGACGCTGCGCAGGAGGCGGGCCTTGTCCGCGTCGCTGATCATGCCGAGGAACTCGATCCGCGCGCGCAGTTCCTCGGGGAGTTCCGCGACCGCGTTCTCCTCGTCACCGCGCCCGGCCACCAGCAGCCGGGTCTGCGGACGCTCGGCGAGGATGCGGGGCATGGCCCGCATCAGCACCGGCAGGCCCTTGCGGGGTTCGTCGATGCGGCCGATGAAGCCGATCGTGTCGCCCTGCCACTTCGGCTCGGGCTCCGCGCGGGCGAAGAAGTCGACATCGACGCCGTTGGGGATGACCACCGCGTCGCCGCCCAGGTGTTCCACCAGCGTGCGCCGGGCGTACTCGCTGACCGCGATCCGCGCGCTGATCTTCTCCAGGGCCGCCTGGAGGATGGCGTACGCGGCGATCATCGCGCGCGAGCGCGGGTTGGACGTGTGGAAGGTCGCCACGATGGGGCCCTGCGCCGCCCAGCAGGTGAGCAGGCCCAGGGAGGGCGCCGTCGGCTCATGGATGTGGACGACGTCGAAGGCCCCGTCGTGCAGCCAGCGCCGCACCCGCGCGGCGGACAGGAAGCCGAAGTTCAGCCGGGCCACCGAGCCGTTGTAGGGCACCGGCACCGCGCGGCCCGCGGAGACGACATAGGGCGGCAGCGGCGTGTCGTCGTCGGCCGGTGCCAGGACGGACACGTCGTGGCCCTCGCGGATGAAGTACTCGGCCAGGTCGCGGATGTGGAACTGGACGCCGCCGGGCACGTCCCACGAGTAAGGGCAGACGATGCCGATCCTCACGTGGGCTCCCCGTCGGGCGCCCGGGGTTCGAGATCCTCGACCCACAACCTCTGAAGCATGTGCCAGTCCTCCGGATGGTCGGCGATCCCCGCGGCGAAGGCATCCGCCAGCGCCTGTGTCATGACAGACGTCCTCCGGGTGCGGTCACCTGACTCGGGTACCTCGACCGGGGGATGCACCCGGCCCTTCATGACCGGCGTGTCGTCGTACCACAGGGTCACCGGCAGCAGCAGGCATCCCGTCTGCTGGGCCAGCAGCGCGGGCCCCGCCGGCATCCGCGCGGTCTCGCCGAAGAAGGAGACCTCCACGCCGGACGCGGACAGGTCACGGTCGGCGACCAGACAGACCAGGCCGCCGTCGCGCAGCCTGCGGGCCAGCGTGCCGAAGGCGGTACCGCCGCTGTGCGGCAGGACCTCCATGCCCAGGCCCTCGCGGTAGGCGACGAAGCGGTCGTACAACGTCTCCGGTTTGAGCCGTTCGGCCACGGTGGTGAAGGGGATCTTCAGCTCGGTGGTGACCCAGGCGCCCGCCAGGTCCCAGTTCGCCAGGTGCGGCAGCGCCAGGACGACGCCCTTGCCGGTCGCGAGGCCGTCGGTGACGTGGTGGATGTCCTTGACCTCGAAACCGGTGCTGACGCGTTCGGCGCTCCACGCGGGCAGCCGGAAGGACTCCATCCAGTAGCGCAGGTACGAGCGCATGCCCGCGCGGGACAGCTCCCTGAGCCGCGCGGGGCTCGCGTCGGGCACCACGCGCGCGTAGTTGCTCTCCAGCCGCAGCACGCCCTTGCCGCGCCGCTTCCACGCCAGGTCGGCGACCGAGGTGCCCAGGCGCACGGCGAGGGGCTCGGGCAGCTTCTTCACGGTGGCCCAGCCGGCGCCGTACAGGGCGTCGGTCAACCGCTCCCGTGCGCTCATTTCGCCGCCTCGTTCCCGTGGGACGCGTTCGCCGGGGCGCCACCGTCCCCTCCTCCAGTGCCCCTCTTGCCCCCATTACGCCCACTGCCGCCATTACCCCCATTGTCCTGCGCGCCCGCCGCCTCCGCCTCGGCCGATTCACGCCGGACCGTGACGACCCGCTGGATCAGCGTGACGACGCTGCCCACGGCGACCAGCCACAGCGCGATCGGCAGCAGGACGTGGATACCGGGGACGCCGAACGTGTCGAAGCCCGCGAGCCCGGCCGCGACCAGGGAGATCACCAGCCGCTCGGCCCGCTCCACGAGCCCGTTGACGGCGACCGGCAGCCCGATCGACTCCCCGCGCGCCTTGGTGTACGACACCACCTGCCCGCTGGCCAGGCAGAAGATGGACACCGCGCACAGCACATCGTTGTCACCCTGACCGGCGTACCAGAGGGCGAAGCCGCCGAAGATGGCGCTGTCGGCCACCCGGTCCAGGGTCGAGTCCAGGAACGCGCCCCAGCGGCTGGTGCGGCCGAGCTGGCGGGCCATGTTGCCGTCGACCAGGTCGGAGAACACGAACAGCGTGATCACGACCGTGCCCCAGAAGAACTCGCCCCGGGGGTAGAAGACCAGCGCGCCCGCGACCACTCCGGCGGTGCCGATCAGCGTCACCGTGTCCGGGCTCACGCCCCGCCGGATCAAGAACGCGGCGAACGGAGTGAGGACACGCGTGAAGAATGCACGCGCGTACTTGTTCAGCATGGCCTTCCCGAGGGTTGCTGTCGCCGCGCGGCCCCTGCTGGCCACCGGCTGGCCCATCGTAGCCACGCGGGCGCTTGTACGACTGCCGGGCACCGTCGAGGGGTCGCGGCGGCCCGCTCCCCGCACGCGACCCCCATCTGAAGGTGGGTTCGTGTCGCCTGTATGGACGCACCGTGACGGGAGTGGAAAGCTCGAAGGACCGCGGGCGTCACCGGAGCCGCCACCGCACGCGGCCCGCTGCGCCCGCGCCCCAGATGACCTCACCGTGCACGGGAGGCAAGGACATGGGCGACAAGGCGAACGCACACCCCGGGGCCGCCGGCAGGGCTATGGCGGCCGACCACCCCGCATCCGTACGGAATGTGGTGCTGGTCGGCCCCTCAGGATCGGGCAAGACGACTCTGGTGGAGGCTCTCGCGCTGACGGCGGGAGCGGTGAACCGGGCGGGCCGCGTGGAGGACGGCGGCACCGTCTCGGACTACGACGAGATCGAGCACCGCCAGCAGCGCTCGGTACAGCTCTCCCTGGTACCGCTGGAATGGAACGGCATCAAGGTCAATGTGCTGGACACCCCCGGATACGCCGACTTCGTCGGGGAACTCAGGGCCGGTCTGCGCGCCGCGGACGCGGCCCTTTTCGTGGTCTCGGCGTCGGACGGCGTGGACGGCGCGACCCGCATGGTGTGGGAGGAGTGCGCGGCCGTCGGCATGCCACGCGCGATCGTGGTGACCCACCTGGAGGCGGCACGGGCCGGCTTCGAGGAGATGACCCGGATCTGCGCACAGGCGTTCGGCGGCGACGACCCGGACGCCGTACTGCCCCTGTACCTGCCCCTGCGCGGCCCGGCCGGTCCCGACGGACACGCGCCGGTCACCGGGCTGATCGGGCTGCTGTCACAGACGCTGTTCGACTACGCGTCCGGCACGCGCGCGGAGTCCCCGCCGGACGCCGACCGGCTGCCGCTGATCGAGGAGGCCAGGAACCGGCTGATCGAGGGCATCATCGCCGAGAGCGAGGACGAGTCCCTGATGGACCGGTACGTCGGCGGGGAGCCCCTCGACGTGAAGACACTGATCGACGACCTGGAGCGGGCCGTGGCGCGCGGGATCTTCTTCCCGGTGCTGGCCGCCGCCCCCGCCGCCCCGGGGGCCCGCCAGGGCCTGGGCACAGTAGAACTGCTGGAGCTGATCACCCGTGGGTTCCCGACGCCCCTGGAGCGCGAGGCGCCCCGGGTCACCACGGTGGGCGGCGAGCCGCGCGAGCTGAAGCGGTGCGACCCGGGCGGCCCGCTGGTCGCCGAGGTGGTCAAGACGTCCTCCGACCCGTACGTCGGCCGGGTCTCCCTGGTACGGGTCTTCTCCGGCACCCTGCGCCCCGACGACACCGTGCATGTCTCCGGGCACGGCCTGGCCGACCGCGGCCATGAGGACCACGACGTGGACGAGCGGGTCGGCGCGCTGTCCGCGCCCTTCGGCAAACAGCAGCGGGTGCTGTCGCACTGCATCGCCGGCGACCTGGCGGCGGTCGCGAAACTCAGCCGCGCGGAGACCGGCGACACCCTCTCCGCCAAGGACGACCCGCTGCTGATGCGGCCCTGGGAGATGCCGGACCCGCTGCTGCCGATGGCGATCCGGGCGCACAGCAAGGCGGACGAGGACAAACTCTCCCAGGGGCTGTCCCGGCTGGTCGCCGAGGACCCGACCATGCGCCTGGAGCAGAACCAGAACACCCACCAGGTCGTCCTGTGGTGCCTGGGCGAGGCCCACGCCGACGTCGCCCTGGAGCGGCTGCGCACCCGCTACGGCGTCCAGGTCGACGTCGTCCCGCACAAGGTGTCGCTGCGCGAGACCTTCGCCGACCGGTCGGCCGGGCGCGGGCGGCACGTCAAGCAGTCCGGCGGGCACGGGCAGTACGCCATCTGCGAGATCGAGGTGGAGCCGCTGCCGAACGGCTCCGGCGTCGAGTTCGTCGACAAGGTGGTCGGCGGCGCGGTGCCCCGCCAGTTCATCCCGTCCGTCGAGAAGGGCGTCCGCGCCCAGGCCGCCAAGGGCGTCGCGGCCGGATATCCGCTGGTCGACGTGCGGGTGACGCTGCGGGACGGCAAGGCGCACTCGGTGGATTCCTCCGACGCCGCCTTCCAGACGGCCGGCGCGCTGGCCCTGCGCGAGGCCGCGGGCGACACCCGGATCCATCTGCTGGAGCCGGTGGCCGAGGTGACCGTGCTGGTCGGCGACGACTACGTGGGCGCCGTGATGAGCGACCTGTCCGGGCGACGCGGCCGGGTACTGGGCACCGAGCAGACCGCCGGCGCCCGCACCCTGGTACGGGCCGAGGTGCCCGAGATCGAGATCGGCCGGTACGCCGTCGATCTGCGCTCCCTGTCACACGGAACGGCACGTTTCCAGCGGGCGTACGCCCGGCACGAGCCGATGCCTCCTCAGGTCGCCGAAAAGATCCGGGAACAGGAGGGGGACGGCTAGGAGTTGTCTACTCGGCGGGCACAAATCCTGCGGGGCGAGACCTCGTCGGACGGGCGGCTTCGGCCGTCCGCCGACGGATGTCGGTGCCTGCGGTTACGCTGATCACGTGATCAGGCGGGAGGTCGTTCAGGACGTACGAGCGGCCAACAGGTGTGCGGGGCAGGGAAGTCGGGAAGTGCCGCAGGAGCGACACTGCGGCGATCGGGGGCGGGAATGACCGTTGACGGCGGCTACGCGGACATCTTCGGACCGCAGGTGCCCCGCACGGGCGACGGCGGACAGGCACCGACCTACGCCCTGGCCTCCATGGCGTACCGGGACAACGCGGTCGACGACATCAAGAAGGCGGACAACGACTGGCACCAGTCGACGGTCAAAGAGGGCCGCAAATGGGCCGCGATCTTCCGGCCCAACCTCGGCGAGGCGTTCTCCCGCGCCCTCGTCGACCGCATGCTGGGCCAGGGCCGCGGCGCGCTGATCCAGTCCTTCGGCACCGAACCCCAGGTGGTCGTGGAGCACTGTCTGGCCGCCAACCGCATCCGCCGCGACCGCGACAACAAGCTCACGGCGATCATGGTGGTCTGCGGGGTGCTGTTCCTGCCCGGACTGCTGCTGTGGCTGGGCGTGTTCCAGCTCCGCGCGATGATCGACAAGCGCGACGACAAACGCGCCTCCGCGCTCGCCACGGCCCTGCTGGTGGCCGTCGGCCTGGTCGCCCTGATCTTCCTGGTCCGCATGCCGCTGGCCGGCTTCTGGGCCTGGTACGCGCGCGCGGCGGTGATCCTGCCCGTCCTCGGCTGGTTCTGGGCCAAGCAGGTCTGCGAGAGCACCGCGAAGGACCTCCGCGAGCGCTGGGACGGCCTGCTGTCCGGCGGCAGCGTCGGCGCCAAGGTCCCCGAGGCGGTCCCCAGCAACCCCGGCGAGACCGCCGCCGAGCAGCTGCGCCAGTCCCTGGCCAGGCTCAGCGCCGAGCAACAGTCCAACTCCGTCTTCTACGCCGGGCCCAAGGGCATACTCGGCATGGGCACCCGCTGGGGCGCCTGGCAGCTCGCCGAAGAACTGACACCGGCCGACCCGGACCGCGAGATCCACCCCTTCCGCAGCTGGGACATCGTCCGGTCGATCCACGACCAGCTGCGCATGCTGGAGCGCGGCCCGCTGAACACCGGCGGCTTCACCAAACCCTCGATACGCCACTGGATCGTCAGCCCGATCGGCGAGAACGCCGGTTCGGTGTCCCGACCCGAAGGCACCGACATCGAGGCATT
>NZ_JBHYUG010000077.1:0-38178 GCF_042749375.1 Streptomyces sp. NPDC059477
GGGGGGCTGGGCTGTGGCGCCTGCGGGGGGGCCGCCCCCGCCGCGGCCCCCCCCCCCCCCCCCCCCGCGAAGCTCACATCGAGGTGATCATGCGGATCACTGGCCGCCCTGCTGTTCGTCCCGGCGGCGCTGCCAACGTTGTTCGATTCGGTCCATCACGGAACGCTTTTGGCGCCCCTGACGGCGGGCCTGGGGGCCGGCGGCGGCCTGCTCACCTGGTCTGGGGGCCTTGCGCCAACCGGTCACCGCGAGTACCGCGCACCCCAGCATGACGAGGAATCCCACCACGCTGAGCCATACCTGCTTGGCGACCATTCCGGCCATGAGGAGCGCGATACCTACGAGGAAGCCGGCGACCGCCTGGTAGACCCGTCGTCGGGTATACGTGCGCAGCCCGCTTCCCTCAAGCGCTGTCGCGAACTTGGGATCTTCGGCGTACAGCGCTCGCTCCATCTGCTCGAGCATGCGCTGCTCGTGCTCCGAGAGCGGCACGGAATCCTCCTCATCGTGCAGTCGCCGGGGCGACCCGGGGGGTCCCTTCAGGATAGGCAGGGAATCGCCCCCGTGAAACCCGCCCCTCTGCGCCAATTGGCCAACCGGATCCCGCCATGCGCGTCCCGGCCCGCTGAGGCTTCCATTCCCCGGCGGCCGACCCGTCATGCCGGAGCGGTCTCCCTCGATCATACGGCGACAAGCGCCCGATCGGGGGGCCTGTGGCGTACTCCATCGACGCTCAAGCCCTGATCAGCGACGCGTCACGGCAGTGGCCCCAGGCCGCTCAGGTCCCTTGGGTCTCGCCGAGCACATGAAGCTGCGTGGCCACCGCGTGGAACGCCGGCAGCTCGGCCGCCGCGGCCTCCAGCTTGAGCAGTGCGTCCACCGCCCCCGGCTCGGTGTCCACCAGTACTCCGGGCACCAGGTCCGCGAAGACCCGTACGCCGTGCACGGCGCCGACCCGCAGCCCGGCGCCCTCGACCAGCGCGGCCAGCTGCTCGGCGGTGAAGCGGCGCGGCATGGGGTCACCGGCACCCCAGCGGCCGTCCGGGTCGGTCAGCGCCTGCCTGGCCTCGGTGAAGTGCCCGGCGAGCGCACGGGCCAGCACGGCGCCGCCGAGCCCGGCGGCGAGCAGGCTGAGCACGCCCTCGGAACGCAGCGCCGCGACGGCGTTGCGCACGCCCTCGGCGGGGTCGTCGACGTACTCCAGCACGCCGTGGCACAGCACCGCGTCGTAGCCGCCCCGCTCGACCACGTCGAACAGACCGTGGGCGTCGCCCTGCACACCGCGCACCCGTTCGGCGACCCCGGCCTCGGCGGCGCGGCGCTCCAGCGCGAACAGCGCGTTGGGACTGGGGTCGACGACGGTGACCCGGTGGCCCAGGCGGGCGAGGGGCACCGCGAAGTTGCCGCTGCCGCCTCCCGTGTCCAGGACGTCCAGCGCGTCCCGGCCGGTGGCCTTGACCCGGCGGTCCAGGGCGTCCTGGAGGACCTCCCAGACCACGGCGGTACGGAGGGAGGCGCGGGGTCGAGTCGGGTCCGACACGGCAGTTGACTCCTCGGCGCGGCACCGCCGGTGTCAAGGGCGGAGCGAACGGGCTGTCCTCCGGGCCACGGCTTCCCGGGCGGAGGGCCTTTCAGGCGCCACCCACCCTATTGCCTGCACCAGCACACCAGACCATCACGGTGCCGGACCGAACCTCCGGAATACGTCGCCCTGGGTGAGGGGGGTGGGGGTCGCAGTGGGGTGGAAGGCGGAGCGGTGGGAGGCAGGGGCGGGTAGGAGGCGGAGGCAGGGGGCGGATGCCGGTCGGAGCGGCGGTGGGCGGGTGTCCCGGCCGGGGAGGGGCGGGTGGGTGCCGGGGCCGACGCCTGGGGTGGGTGCCGGGCTGCGCCGCTAGAACCGCCGCCGGAAGTCGCGGTCGAGTCATCCGGCGTCCGGTATCTCGGTCTTCTCCAGCGTCCCGTCCGCGTCCGGGCGGGGGGACGGGAGGACCGGCTGGAGCACCAGCATGCGCTCGACGAGGCGGACGAACATCGCCACGTCACGTATCAGGTCGTCGGCGTCCCGGCGGCCGGCCGCGCCCTGGATGCCCGCCTCGGCGCGGGCACGGCGCCGGGCGCCGGAGGCGAAGAGCGCGCTCCACTCGGTCAGCTCGGGCGCTATCTCGGGCAGCACCTCCCAGGCGCTGCGGATACGGGCCCGGCGCCCCGAGACAGGCTCCGGGCGGCCCCGCGCGGCCAGCACGGCGGCGGCGGTGCGCAGGGCGGCGAGGTGAGCGGTGGCGTACCGCTCGTTGGGGGTCTCCAGGACGGCGGCCTCGTCGAGTCCGGCACGGGCCTGGGCGAGCAGGTCGAGGGCGGCGGGCGGGGCCGTGGCCCGGCGCAGTACGGGGTGCACGTCGCCCGCCGGGTCGGTCAGTGAGGGGGCAGGACCGGCGGCGCGTCGCCGACGGGCGGCGGCTGCGGACGAGTGGGCCATGACGAACCTCCTGTCGTCTGTGTGACGGCTCTGTGGCCGTATGTGTCCCATCGTGAGGTATGCCACTGACAATCCGTTCTGACCTGGGCTTTTACCTCGATCGCAAGATCGACACGGGTCGTACGGGTCTGCTGCTCGCCCCTGTCCGGGGCGGCACTCCGGAGCTGAGCCCGTGCCTCCGCCTCCCGCGTCCCCCGGGGCCGGGTGCTGTGAGAATCGGTGGCATGGAAAGCAGGAGCGCCACATCGGGGGCGGCGTCACGTCGTGAGACGACCCGGCAGAAGCTCTACGACGCGGCCGTCACGCTCATCGCCGAGCAGGGCTTCTCGGCCACCACGGTCGACGAGATCGCCGAGCGGGCCGGGGTCGCCAAGGGGACGGTCTACTACAACTTCGCGAGCAAGTCCGTCCTCTTCGAGGAGCTGCTGCGGCACGGCGTGGGCCTGCTCACCACGTCCCTCAGGGAGGCCGCGCAGCGCAACGCGCGCGAGGGCGGCTCCCAGGTGGACGCCCTGGACGGGATGATCCGCGCGGGCCTCGCGTTCGTCGCCGAGTACCCCGCCTTCACCCAGCTGTACGTGGCCGAGCTGTGGCGCACCAACCGGGCCTGGCAGTCCACCCTCCTGGAAGTGCGCGAGCAGGCCGTGGCCGTGGTCGAGGACGTGCTGCGCGGCGGGGTGGACAGCGGTGAGTTCGGCGACGACGAGATCGACATCCCGCTGACCTCCGCCGCGCTGGTCGGCATGGTCCTGGTGGCCGCCCTGGACTGGCAGGCCTTCCAGCCGGAACGTTCCCTCGACGACGTCCACGCGGCGCTGTCCCGGCTGCTCCAGGGCCGGGTGAGCGGGCGCCCCTGACACACCCCGGGGAGGCACGCGCGCGTGGCGGCCGGGATCGGGGGAACGCGAGGAAGCGCCGGTCCGAGATGGCCACGTCCCCCACGGACCACCACCGAACCGACGCTTCCTCGCGTTCCCCCGAAACCCCACACCACCACACGCCCCCCGAGACGGACAGCACCACGCGAAACCCCCCCCACCACCCCCCCCCAGCCCACCCCCCAATCCCCCCGATCCCCCGTTTCCCTGGTCTCCCCCGATCCCCCGGTTTCCCCCGTCCCCCGTCCCCCGTCTCCCCCGTTGGACCGCCGCGCGGGCGGTCCCCCTGGGTTCCCCCGTGCCTCGCTCCCGCCGACCCGGGCCGACGGAAGGAGCGGTCCAGGGCGGCGCCGTTCCGCCGCCCCGTGTCGGCGGTACCGGCGCCTTGCCCCTTTCCGTGTCTCCACTCTCCCGTTCGCGCAGGTCGGGGCCCATCCGCGCGGCTACTCATCTCCGTGTCTAGGTACGGATACTCAGCTCTGCGCACCCGCCCCCAGAACGCACCGTGTCCTGCTGGTGGCGGACCGGCGGGACCGGCACCCCCGCCGGGGTGGGACGGGGGCGGTCCGGGTCACCCGAACGGCCCTGCGGGGGCGTTGTCAGTGGGGGCCGATACAGTCACTGGCATGGCACGGATTGTGGTGATCGGCGCCGGGATGGGCGCGCTGGCGGCTGCCGCGCGGCTGGCCATCGCGGGCCACCGGGTGACGGTGTACGAGCGAGCGGAGACATACGGCGGCGCGGTGCGCCGGTACGAGCGGGACGGCTTCCGCTTCGACACCGGACCGGGCCTGCTGCCGCTCCCCGCGGTCTACCGCGATCTGTTCCTGAAGACCGGGAAAGAGGCACTGGAGGCGTGCGTCGAGCTGGTCCAGGTCGATCCGTCGTCCCGGCACGTGTTCGCGGACGGCACGTCGGTCGCGCTGCCGAACGCCTCGCGCGCGGGCGTGGTCACCGCCCTGGACGAGGCGCTGGGGGCGGGCGCGGGCGGGCGCTGGGGGGACTTCCTGGTCCGCGCGCGGGAGGCCTGGGACCGCACCCGGCGACCGCTCCTGGAGGAGCCGCTGTGGCCGGACTGGCGGGTGCTGGCCGAGCGTGAGCCCTATCCCTCGGTGCCGCACAAGCGTGTGCTGCGCACCCGCCGCGCCGGGACGCTCGCCGAGGTCGGCGCCTGGGAGCTGCGCGAGCCCCGGCTGGCGGCACTGCTGGAGAGCCACGCCCTCGCGCACGGCCTGGATCCGCGCACGGCCCCCGCGAGCGCGGGCGTGCTGCCGTACATGGAGCACGCCTTCGGCACGTGGTACGTGCGCGGGGGCATGCGTGAGCTGGCCCGTGCCGTGTACGAGCGGTGCCTGGCCCGCCGGGTGGAGTTCGGGTTCGGCGCCGAGGTCATCCGGGTGCTGGACAAGGACGGCCGCGCGGCGGGTGTGGAGCTGGCCGACGGGGCGGTGGCCGAGGCGGACTTCGTGGTCGCCGGGGTCGCTCCCGGAGTACTGGACCGCATCGCCGGGACGGCCCGTCCTCAGGCCGGGGCCGTGACCCCGCAGCGCGGGCTGCCCAGCAGGCTGACCGTGCTGCTCGCCCTGCGCGGCGGGCGCCCCGAGGGCACCGCGCATCGCACGGTGGTGCACGCCCAGGACCGGGACGTGGAGCTGGCGTCGGTCTTCGGCTCGGCGCCCGCGTCGGACGCGGGGCTCACCGTCACCGTGCTGCGCCCGGACGACCCGGCGGCGGCGCCCGATGCCGGGCATGAGGCGATCACCCTCACCGCCACTGTTCCGGCGGGCGGCGGGCAGGACGCCGGGGCCGCCTCCCGGCGGCTGATCTCCGTCGCCGAGCGGGCGATACCCGGGCTGCGCGACCGGCTGCTGTGGCACGAGGTCCGCACCCCGGCCGACATCGCCGAGGCGACCGGCGTCGCGGACGGCGCGGTCCCGGCACCGGCCCTGGCGGCGGCGGACGGACGGCGGCTGCACCCGGCCAACTCCACCGCCCTGCCGGGCCTGTTCACCGTCGGGGGCTGGTCCCACCCCGGCGGCGGACTCCCGCACGCGGGGATGTCGGGTGCCCTGGTGGCGGGCCTGATCGTGGAGGGGGCCGACTTCCGCGGTTCACAGTGACCGGTGACCGGTGGTCGGTAGTCTCTGACCGACGGCGACAAGAAACCCGCCGGGGCAGAGGCGACGGCGCTCCGCCGGTTCAGAAGCGGTAGCGCTCGTCGTACGTGGTGTTGTTGCCCTGCGGCTGCTCGTCCCCCTGGTACGGGTACGGCTGCTCCGGCGGGAGTTCGCCGCCGTAGGGGTCGTCGGTGCTGCGCTGCTGGGGGACCCAGACGCCGCCGGGCGGGGTGGCGTCGGGATAGCCGGTGCCGTACTGGTCCTGGCCGTAGCCCTGCTGGTCGTAGGACTGCTGTCCGTAGCCGTGGGCGTCGTAGCCGGCCCCGGAGCCGTACGCCTGGCCGATGTACGGGTCGGAGTAGGGCGCGTAGGGCTGCTGATCGCCCGCGTCGTAGCCGTACTGCTGCTGGTCGTAGCCGGTGTAGCCCTCGTAGCCGTAGCCCTGGTCCGCGCTCTGGGCGGTGGCCGCGTACTGGTCCTGGTGCTGCTGCGCGCTCGCGTGGGCGCCGGTGTCGGCGTACACCCCGTAGGAGCCGGTGTCGTCGGGCAGCGGCTGGGGCTCGTAGACCGCGGTGGTCTCGGCGGCCGAGGGGACGAGGGGGCGGGCGGGGGTGAAGACGTCGTCGCGTTCGAAGTCGTCGAACTGCTGAGTGTGGGCCGCGCGCTCCTCGCCGGGGACCTCGCCGGGCAGCCGGTCCGGGTCGCCGTACGCGCCGGCCTCCAGGTCGGAGACCTCCAGGGTCGGGTCCTGGTGCTCGGGTTCACCGCGGCGGCGTTTGCTGCCGTTCGGGCCGCGGCCGTTGACCGCCCAGCCGGCCGAGAAGCCGCGGCGGAACGACAGCGTGACGTAGGTCTGTCCGACCGCGAACGCGGCGGCGCCCAGCCCGATCACCACGACCGAGGGGATCAGCACGCCGACGACCACACCGAGAAAGCCGCCGAACGCCAGCAGCCGCCAGCGCAACCGGGCCTTGTACTGCAACAGCACCTCACCGAGCAGCCACAACGCGACGATGCCGAACGCGATGTAGAGGACCGTCCAGCCCATGTACGCCCCTCTCCCTGTGGCCGCTACGCAGTGTGTCGTACGCGAGTGCGACCGGTCTAGACCCGCGGAGGATGGTGCAGGCCCAGGTTCTCGTAGATTTCCAGCGTCGCCGTGGAGTTGTTGAGCGTGATGAAGTGCAGTCCTGGGACGCCTTCGTCCAGCAGTCGCGCGCAGAACTCCGTGGCGAACTCGATGCCAATGGAGCGTACAGCCGCCGGATCGTCTTTCGCTGTGAGGATCCGGTCTTTGAAGGTGGACGGAAGGTGAGCATTGCTGAGCTGCGGAAGACGTTCGAGTTGCCGGACGCTGGTGACCGGCATGACCTCGGGGATCACCGGCGTCGCGCAGCCCGCGGCCGTGACCCGGTCGCGCAGCCGGAGGTAGGACTCGGGCTGGAAGAACATCTGCGTGATGGCGTAGTCCGCGCCCGCGCGGCACTTGTCGACGAAGTGGGCGACGTCGCTGTCCCAGTCGAGGGAGCGCGGGTGCATCTCCGGGAAGGCGGCGACGCCGACGCAGAAGTCCCCGGATTCCTTGATCAGCTGGACCAGCTCGGCGGCGTAGGTGACGCCCTGCGGGTGGGCGATCCAGTCGCCCATCGGGTCGCCGGGCGGGTCGCCGCGCAGCGCGAGCATGTTGCGGATGCCGGCGTCGGCGAACTGGCCGATGACATTGCGCAGCTCGGTGAGGGAGTGGTCGACGGCGGTGAGATGGGCGACCGGGGTGAGCGTGGTGTCGGCGACGATCTGCTGGGTCTCCCTGACCGTGCTGGCCCGGGTGGAGCCACCGGCGCCGTAGGTCACGGAGACGAAGTCGGGGGCGACCGCCTCGACCCTGCGCAGCGCGTTCCACAGGCTTCGCTCGCCCTTGGCGGTCTTCGGCGCGTAGAACTCGAACGAGTACGTCTTCTTGCCGGCGGCGAGCATGTCACGCACGGTGCGTGCGCGGTCAGTCCTGGTGGACGCGGTTCCGAGGGCCATACCCGCAGATTAGTGGCGGCCCGCCGGGCACCCAACCGGAGTCTGGATATTTGCCCGATTTGCCGGGCTGCTGTCCAGCCCTTGGACACACTACGGACCCGCCCTGACCGAAAGTGGCGCCCCCTTTGGCTAATTTTCACCCGATGGCTCAGCCAGGTCCACGTCAGACTCCGCCAGGTCGCTTCATCGGACCACCGTCGGGCCCGCGTCAGACCTGCCGCAGCCGCCGGGCGAACTCCGCCGCCGCCGCTCCCGGGTCGTCCGCCTGGGTGATCGCCCGGACCACCACGGCCCGGCGGGCGCCCGCCGCCAGCACCTCGTCCAGATTGCCCAGGTCGATGCCGCCGATGGCGAACCACGGACGGTCCGTGCCCAGCTCGGCCGTGGCGCGCACCAGGTCGAGGCCGGGGGCATGGCGCCCCGGTTTGGTGGGGGTGGGCCAGCAGGGGCCGGTGCAGAAATAGTCCACGCCGTCCTGGACGGCCGCCGCCGCGGCTTCGGGTCCGGCGTGGGTGGAGCGGCCTATCAGGACATCGGCGCCGAGGATCGCGCGCGCGGCGGGCACCGGGAGGTCGCCCTGTCCCAGGTGCAGGACGTCCGCCCCGGCGGCGTGGGCGACGTCCGCGCGGTCGTTGACGGCGAGCAGTCTGCCGTGCCGCGCGCAGGCCTCGGCGAACACCGCGAGGTGCTCCAGCTCCTCCGCGGCCTCCATGCCCTTGTCACGCAACTGCACGATGTCGACGCCGCCGGCCAGCGCGGCGTCCAGGAACTCCGGCAGATCGCCCTGCCGCTTGCGCGCGTCCGTGCACAGATACAGCCGGGCGTCGGCGAGCCGCTCGTGTGCGCTGTCGGCCATGAAGGGTCCCCCGGGAAGTCGATGGGCGGCGCCCGCACCGGGCGGGCGCCGTTCGTACTCGTGGCGTACGGGCCGTCGGCCGGCGGCCACTGTGGGCCGCATCGGCGGTCACGGACCGTGACCTGCACGGTCCGTGCGCCCGCGCGGCCGTGGCCGCACGGGACCGCGGCCCGTACGCCGGACATATGGTCAGCTCGGCGTGCTCGTCCGGATCAGACGGCGAGCGCCTGGGCGCGCCGCTTCACCTCCGTACCACGATTCTCGCTCAGTGCCTGGGCGGGGGTGCCGGGCAGGGTCGGGTCGGGGGTGAACAGCCACTCCAGCATCTCTTCGACCGTGAAGCCGTCGTCCCGCAGCAGTGTCAAGGTGCCGGACAGGCCCTTGACCACCTTGTCCCCGTCGAGGAAAGCGGCGGGGACGTGCAGCGCGCGGTTCTCACCACGGCGTACGGCGATCAGCTGGCCGTCCTTGACCAGCTGCCGCACGCGGGTCACCTCGACGCCGAACTGTTCGGCGATGTCGGGGAGGGTCAGCCAGCCAGGGACGAGAGCATCGATCTTTGCGTCAATCTCGGTCACGTCACCAAGACTGCCATCTGGGACTGACAGCCGGTAGCCGAGGCGCGTCCGCCCGTCGGCCCAAAGGTCGCTCCGGCGTCGCCCGGACGCCACCGTCAGGCCACCGACGGGCGTCCCTCGCGCGACACACGGACCGGCGCGCGCCACCCATTTCAACCCAATTCAACCCATTCCGGCCTGAACTGACCCGCCTCAGCCCGCCTCAGCCCGCCAGCGTCGCCGATTTCAGCGGCTGCGTCGGGTCGGGCAGCAGTTGTGGGTCCATCACCGTCCCCGCCTCGATCAGCCGCCGTCCCTGGGCCAGATCCCTCGGGCGGCCCACCGCCAGCAGGGCGACCAGCCGGCCCTCGCGCAGCCAGCAGACGGACCACGCCGGGCCCGCCGGGTCGCCGCGCCACACGGTGCTGTCGGCGGCGGCGTGATGCCCGGCGTACTGCACGAAGCGGCCGAACTGCTCGGACCAGAAGTACGGCACCGGGTCGTAGACGGCGTCGGACCGCTCGCCGTCGACGATGTTCGCGGCGACCATGCGCGGCCCCTGGAGGGCGTTGTCCCAGTGGTGGATCAGCAGCCGCTCGCCGTAGCGCGCGGACGGGAAGGAAGCGCAGTCGCCGACCGCGTAGACGTCGGGCGCGGACGCGCGCAGCCGGTCGTCGGCGACGACCTCGCCCTGGGCGCCCCGGGCGATCCCGGAGCCGGTCAGCCAGGCCGTGGCGGGGCGGGCGCCGATGCCGACGACGACCGCCCCGGCGGGTACGCGCGTGCCGTCGTCCAGGAGGACCGCGCCGGGCTCGACGCGCTCCACGCGCGCGTGCGTGCGCAGGACGGCGCCGCTGTCGGCGTACCAGCCGGTCATCGGCGCGGCCACCTCGGCGGGCAGCGCCCCGGCGAGCGGCCGGTCGGCGGCCTCCACGACGGTGACCGCGCAGCCCGCCTCGCGCGCGGCGGTGGCGAACTCGGCGCCGATCCAGCCCGCGCCGACCACCACGATGTCGTGCTGGCGGGCGAGCACCGGCCGCAGCCGGGCGGCGTCGTCCAGGGTGCGCAGCAGATGCACCCCGGGCACGCCCTCCGCGCCGGGCAGCCGGATCGGTTCGGCGCCGGTGGCCAGCACCAGGACGTCGTACGGGACGGGCCCGGCCTCGGTGTCCAGTTCGTGCTCGGCGGGGCGGACGCCGGTGGCCTCGCGGCCGAGGTGCAGCTCGATGCCGAGGGACTCGAAGTCGACCTCGAAGGCGGAGTCCTCGGCCTTGCCGAGGAGCACGGCCTTGGACAGCGGGGGACGGTCGTAGGGCTGGTGGGGTTCCGCGCCGATCAGCGTCACGGTGCCGGTGAATCCCTGCTCGCGCAGGGCCACCGCGGTCTGCACCCCGGCCATCCCGGCGCCCACCACGACCACGTGCCGCGGCCCCGGCGCCGCCGTCTGCTCTCTGTCCACGCTCACCCGATCACCTTACGCACCTGACAATGCGTCAGTCAGCCGGTCCGCCCGCGTGACGTCCCGCACACCCTTCACTCTCCCCACGCCCTCCATCTGCCCCACACCGTTCACCTACCCCGCGTGCGGCACTTCCTCGACCACGCTCGTCCCGCTCCCCGGCTGCGACTCCCACTCCCACGTCTCCAGCAGGCGCACCCGCCCGTCCGGCAGCAGGGTCACCACCGACACGCAGTGCCCGCCGGACGTCGTCCCGTCGGCCTTGAGCTGGACGTACCGGAAGTCCAGCCGGTCGCCCGCGCGCGTGCCGGTCAGAAACCCGCGGACGACATCGCCGCCCGTGTACGCGGCCCAGATCTCGCCGTCCTTCTCGTGGTACGTGAACCGGGTCCGGGTACCCACCTGACCTGGGGCCTGATCGGTGACGGGGGCGAGGACCAGACCGTCCAGCGACCGGGGCATCGGGGCGGGCTCCCTTACAGAGGCGTGGATCCAAGGGCTAGGCTGCCCAACGTAAAGCACTCGCGGGAGCCCGGACGCACCGGGCTGAGAGGGAGGCTGGCGGCCTCCGACCGTACGAACCTGATCCGGGTCATGCCGGCGAAGGGAGGGGCTGAACGCCCGTGTCGTCCGTCACGCACACAGCTGTCACCCACTCATCTGCCACGCGCACACCTCCGGGCCATGCCGACGTTCTCGTCGTCGGGGGCGGTGTCATCGGGCTGGTCACGGCCTGGCGGGCCGCACAGCGCGGGCTCGCCGTGGCCGTGGTCGACCCCGCGCCCGGCGGCGGGGCCGTCCAGGTGGCGGCCGGGATGCTCGCCGCCGTCACCGAGCTGCACCATGGCGAGCAGACCCTGCTCGGCCTCAATCTGGCCTCGGCCCGCCGCTATCCGGAGTTCGCGGCCGAGCTGACCGATCTCACCGGCCAGGACCTCGGCTACCGCCGCTGCGGCACGCTGGCCGTCGCCCTGGACACCGACGACCGCGCGCATCTGCGGGAACTGCACGCCCTGCAACAGCGGTCCGGCCTGGACTCGGAGTGGCTGTCCGGGCGGGACTGCCGCCGCCTTGAGCCGATGCTGGCCCCCGGGGTGCGCGGCGGGCTGCGGGTCGACGGGGACCATCAGATCGACCCGAGGCGGCTCGCGGCGGCCCTTGTGACGGCCTGCGAGCGCTCCGGGGTGGTCTTCCACCGCACCTGGGCCGAACGGCTGGCAGTGGCCCGGGACCGCGTCACGGGCCTGGTCACGCGCGACGGGACCGAGCGGGCCGCCGGGCAGGTGGTGCTGGCCGCCGGGAGCCTCAGCGGGCGGCTGGCGGGCGTCCCGGACGCCGTACGGCCTCCCGTGCGGCCGGTGAAGGGGCAGGTGCTGCGGCTGACCGTGCCCCCGCGGTACGCGCCCTTCCTGAGCCGGACCGTCCGCGCGGTGGTGCGCGGCAGCCACGTCTACCTGGTGCCGCGCGAGAACGGCGAACTCGTCGTCGGCGCGACCAGCGAGGAACTGGGCTGGGACACGACGGTGACCGCGGGCGGCGTGTACGAGCTGCTGCGCGACGCCCATGAGCTGATCCCCGGCATCACGGAGCTGCCGCTGACCGAGACCCGCGCGGGACTGCGGCCCGGCTCCCCCGACAACGCGCCGCTGCTCGGCCCGACCGGCCTGCCCGGCCTGCTGCTGGCGACCGGGCACTACCGCAACGGCGTGCTGCTCACCCCGGTCACCGGCGACGCGCTGGCGCACGCCCTGGTGACCGGGGAACTCCCCGAGGAAGCCCGTCCGTTCACCCCCCGGCGGTTCACCGCCGGCGCACTCACGGAGCAGCCCGTATGAGCCTGTCTGTCACGATCTCCGTCAACGGCGAGCCCCGCGAGGTGGCTCATGGCACGGCGCTGGACGCGCTGGTGCGCGCCCTCACCCCGGCACCCTCGGGGGTCGCCGCCGCTCTCAACGAAACCGTCGTCCCGCGCGGGCAGTGGCCCCGGACCACCCTGTCCGAGGGCGACCGCGTGGAAGTCCTCACCGCCGTCCAAGGAGGCTGACCCATGGCCGACGACCCGTTCGTCCTCGCTGGTACGTCCTTCACCTCCCGGCTGATCATGGGCACGGGCGGGGCGCCCAGCCTCGATGTGTTGGAACGCGCGCTGGTGGCGTCCGGTACGGAGCTGACGACCGTCGCGATGCGGCGGATCGACCCGGGTGTGCACGGCTCGGTGCTGTCGGTGCTGGAGAAGCTCGGCATCCGGGTGCTGCCCAACACGGCCGGCTGCTTCACGGCGGGCGAGGCCGTGCTCACCGCCCGCCTCGCGCGTGAGGCGCTCGGCACGGATCTGATCAAGCTGGAGGTCATCGCCGACGAGCGCACCCTGCTGCCGGACCCGATCGAGCTGCTGGAGGCCGCCGAGACCCTGGTGGACGACGGCTTCACGGTGCTGCCGTACACCAACGACGACCCGGTACTGGCGCGCAAGCTCCAGGACGCGGGCTGCGCGGCGATCATGCCGCTGGGCTCGCCGATCGGCTCCGGCCTCGGCATCCGCAACCCGCACAACTTCGAGCTGATCGTCGCGCACGCGCGCGTGCCGGTGATCCTGGACGCGGGCGCCGGTACGGCCTCGGACGCGGCCCTCGCGATGGAGCTGGGCTGCGCGGGCGTGATGCTCGCCTCGGCCGTGACCCGCGCGCAGGAGCCGGTGCTGATGGCCGACGCCATGCGGCACGCGGTGGAGGCGGGCCGGCTCGCCCACCGCGCGGGCCGCATCCCGAAACGCCACTTCGCCCAGGCGTCCTCACCGACGGCCGGCCGGGCGGACCTGGACCCGGAACGGCCGGCGTTCTGAGCGCCGCCGCCCCGCGCGCCGCCCGCTCCGCGCCCGCGCCGTCACGGTCACAGCTCTGCTGCAAGCCGTCACCCGATCGGCGCAACCGGCGGCGCTGTCGGTGCCGGCTCGTACACTCACCTGCGTGGACACGACCCTTCGGGACCCTCTGATCGGGCAGTTGCTCGACGGCAGGTACCGCGTCGACGCGCGGATCGCGGTGGGCGGGATGGCCACGGTCTACCGGGCCGTGGACACCCGCCTCGACCGGGTGCTCGCGCTGAAGGTGATGCACCCGACCCTGGCCGCCGACGCCTCGTTCGTCGACCGGTTCATCCGTGAGGCCAAGTCGGTCGCCCGGCTCGCGCACCCCAATGTGGTGCAGGTCTTCGACCAGGGCGCGGACAGGTCGTACGTCTATCTCGCCATGGAGTACGTCGCCGGGTGCACCCTGCGGGACGTGCTGCGCGAGCGCGGGGCGCTCCAGCCGCGGGCCGCAGTGGACATCCTGGAGCCGGTGCTGGCCGCGCTGGGCGCCGCCCACCGCGCGGGTTTCGTGCACCGCGACATGAAGCCGGAGAACGTCCTGATCGGGGACGACGGCCGGGTGAAGGTCGCGGACTTCGGCCTGGTGCGGTCCGTGGACGCGGCGACCGGCACCACGGGCGCGGTGCTCGGCACGGTGTCGTATCTCGCGCCCGAGCAGATCGAGCACGGCACGGCCGACGCGCGCGTGGACGTGTACGCGTGCGGGGTGATGTTCTTCGAGATGCTCACCGGGGGCAAGCCGCACGCCGGGGAGACCCCGGCGCAGGTGCTCTACAAGGCTCTCCACGAGAGTGTTCCGCCGCCCTCGGCCCGGGTGCCGGGGCTGGCGTACGAGCTGGACGAGCTGACCGCCGCCGCCACCGCGCGCAACCCCGGTGTCCGGCCGCACGACGCGGTGGCGCTGCTCGCGCGCGCCCGCGACGCGCGGGGCGCGCTGACCGACGCCCAACTGGACGCGGTGCCGCCGCAGGCGCGGGCCGAGCGGCACGACAACGCCGAGGACCGGACGAGTGTCATCCCGCGCGCGCTGACCGTGCGTCCGCTGCCGGTCGACGGGGACGAGCGGGAGGAGTTCCACCGGACCAGCCGACTGGCCGCCGCGCCGCCCGGCCCGCCGCGCCGCCGTACCGTCCGCCGACGGCGGCTGACGCTGACCCTGGTCACGGCCGTCCTGCTGGTCTTCGGGGTCGGCGCGGGCGTCTGGTACATCAACTCGGGCCAGTTCACGCAGGTCCCGGCGGTGCTGGGGCAGACCGAGGCGGAGTCCCGCGACCGGCTGGCGGACGCCGGGCTGGACGTGGGCGAGGTCCGGCACGCCTACAGCGACACGGTCGAGCGGGGCGCGGTGATCAGCACCGACCCCGGGCCGGGCAGCCGCATCCGGCAGAACGACTCGGTCACGCTGACCGTGTCCGACGGCCCGGAGACCGTGCGCGTGCCCGATGTGCAGGGCATGCTGCTGGCGGACGCGCAGGCCCTGCTGAAGGACGAGGGGCTGGAGCCGGGCATGGTCACCCGGGAGTTCGACGACGAGATCGCCAAGGGCTCGGTCATCGACAGCGATCCGCGCGGCGGCACCGAGCGCCGCGCGGGCTCGGCGATCGCCCTGCTCGTCAGCAAGGGCCGCCCCATCGACGTCCCGGACGTCACCGGCGAGGACATCGACGCGGCCCGGGAGCGGCTCCAGGAGGCCGGGCTGACGGTGCAGATCGCCATGGACCGGATCAACTCCGAGATCGACGCGGGCCAGGTGGCCCGCCAGTCACCGGCCGAGGGCACCCGGCTCGCCGAGGGCGACAAGGTGACCCTGACCCTGTCCAAGGGTCCCCGGATGATCGAGGTCCCGGACGTGGTCGGCGACAACGTGGACGACGCCCGGCAGACCCTGGAGGCCGCCGGTTTCCAGGTCCAGGAGGACCGGGGCCTGCTCGGCCTGTTCGGCGACTCGGTCAGCGACCAGTCGGTGGACGGCGGCGACACGGCCCCCGAGGGTACGACGATCACCCTCACGATCCGCTGACCTGCCCCTACCACCCCGCCAGCCTCGACAGGCCCGCCGACCCCAGGCACCCCACCGCCCCTGCCTGCCTCTGCCGACCTGCCAACCCCAGCCACCCCATCGACCTCGCCGACCTCGGCGGACCCGCCGACCCCGCGGACCCGCTGATCCCACCGATCCAGCCGGCTCCACTGACCCGCTGCCCGCACTCTGACCCACTGCCCGTGATCCCGCTGACCCACTACCCCCGCTGATCCCACTCCCCCGCCGCCCCGACCACCCCTGGGCCGACCCACCGACCGCAGGGCGGCCCCACCGGCCGCCGGGGTGCCCACGTCCGCGTGAAACCCTGACCCGGTGAACAGCAAGCAGTCCCCGAAACCCGGCGCGACACCCCACAAGCCCGCACCCACGCACGCGCCCACACCCGCCCTCGCCCCCGGCCGCCCCCGCAACCCCATCGGCAGCCACGTCCCCGTCGCCGGTGGACTCGACCGGATCGGGCTGGCCTACGCCCGCGAACTGGCGGCCGAGACGGTACAGGTCTTCGTGGCCAACCCGCGCGGCTGGGCCACGCCCGTGGGCGATCCCCGGCAGGACGAGGCGTTCCGGGCGGCGTGCGCGGCGGAGTCGATCCCGGCGTATGTGCACGCGCCGTATCTGATCAACTTCGGCTCCCACACCCCCGCGACCGTCGAGCGGTCCGTCGAGTCGCTGCGGCACTCGCTGCGCCGGGGCCGGGAGATCGGCGCGCTCGGGGTCGTGGTGCACACCGGCAGCGCGACCGGTGGCCGGGAACGTTCGGTGGCGCTGAAGCAGGTACGGCAGTATCTGCTGCCCCTGCTGGAAGAGCTGACCCAGGACGACGACCCGTTTCTGCTGCTGGAGTCCACGGCCGGCCAGGGCTCCTCACTCTGCTCGCTGACCTGGGACTTCGGCCCGTACTTCGAGGCCCTGGACGCCCATCCCAAGCTCGGCGTCTGTCTCGACACCTGTCATGTCTTCGCCGCCGGGCACGATCTGACCGGCCCGGACGGGATGCACCGGACGCTGGATCTGCTGGTGGGGACGGTCGGCGAGGGGCGGCTGAAACTGATCCACGCCAATGACTCCAAGGACGTGGTGGGCGCACACAAGGACCGCCACGAGAACGTGGGCGCCGGCCATATCGGCGAGGAACCCTTCCGCGCGCTGATGACCCACCCCGCCACCGAGGGCGTACCGCTGATCATCGAGACCCCCGGCGGCACCGAGGGCCACGCGGCGGACGTGGCCCGGCTGAAGCGGCTCCGCGGCGCGTAAACCGGCGCACAACCCGGCGCACAACCCCCGCCGAATACCCCTACCGACCCTTACAGCTCGGGCCCTTCCCCGAGCTGTTCCTGGTAGGAGTACCGCTGTTCCTTCCAGGGATCGCCGATGTTGTGGTAGCCGCGCTCCTCCCAGAAGCCGCGGCGGTCGGCGGTCATGTACTCGACGCCCCGGACCCACTTGGGCCCCTTCCAGGCGTACAGATGCGGCACCACCAGCCGCAGGGGGAAGCCGTGCTCGGCGGTGAGCAGCTCGCCGTCCTTGTGGGTGGCGAACATCGTGCGCTCGGCGTGGAAGTCGCTCAGCCGCAGATTGGAGCTGTAGCCGTACTCCGCCCATACCATCACATGGGTGACATCCTCCGCGGGCGGCACAAGCTCCAGGATGGTCCGGGTGAGGATGCCGCCCCACTCGGCGCCGAGCATGCTGAACTTCGTCACACAGTGCAGATCGGCCACGACGGTGGTGTACGGGAGAGCCGTGAACTCCGCGTGGTTCCAGCAGCGCTTCTCGCCGTCGGCGGTGGCGCCGAAGACCCGGAACTCCCAGCGCTCGGGACGGAACTTGGGCACCGGCCCGTAGTGGGTGACCGGCCAGCCACGCTGGATCCGCTGACCTGGTGGAAGCGCGGAATCCCTCGCTTCTGCTGATTCGCGTTCCACCGGCTGACCCATGCCTTCCATCCTGACAGACCCGGGGCACTGCACCTGACCAGGCCCATCCAGAAACGGGCAATTCCCACTAAGCATGCCCTTACTTACTAAGCACGCACTTACTGGACGATCTTCGGCGCCGGTGACATTATTCCGCCGCACCCTCCCAGTCCTCCAGACGGAAGGAGCCTCTGCGATGCAGGGCGACCCCGAGGTCATCGAATTCCTCAACGAGCAGCTGACCGGTGAGCTGACCGCGATCAACCAGTACTTCCTGCACGCGAAGATGCAGGAGAACTTCGGCTGGTACAAGCTCGCGAAGTACACCCGGCACGAGTCGTTCGACGAGATGCGGCACGCCGAGACGCTCACCGACCGGATCCTGTTCCTGGAGGGGCTGCCCAACTATCAGCGGCTGTTCCATGTGCGGGTGGGCCAGACCGTGACGGAGATGTTCCAGGCGGACCGGCAGGTCGAGATCGAGGCGATCGACCGGCTCAAGCGCGGGATCGAGGTGATGCGGGCCAAGGCGGACATCACCTCCGCGAAGATCTTCGAGGCCATCCTGAAGGACGAGGAGCACCACATCGACTATCTCGACACCCAGCTCGAACTGGTGGAGAAGCTCGGGGAAGCGCTCTACATCTCGCAGATCATCGAGCAGCCCGAGACGAGCTAGCGGTCGAGGAAAAGCCGGACGGAATCAGCCGGACGGAATCAGTTGGGCGGAATCAGTCGGGCGGAGTCGGCCCGGCGACGGCTACGCGGCCTCTTCGAGGCCGGGCAGGTCCGGCTTCGACAGCACCGGCATCCCCTGGTCGGCCAGCTCCCGGCGCGGGCACGCGCCCCGGCCGAGCAGCGCCTGGATCCGCCGTACGCACGAACCGCAGTCGGTGCCCGCCTTGCTGGCCGAGGCGATCTGGCGAGGAGTGCAGGCGCCGTCCGCCGCATGCTGCTTCACCTGCTGCTCGGTGATGCCGAAGCAACTACAGACGTACACGCGGTCCACCTCCCGCCGGGGATCGACAAGAAACGCCGTCCCGATGATCGGTGAGGCAAACCTAACCTTACCCGTCGTTCAGCCGACCGAAAAGTGCCATGGGGCGCGGATCACATCGATCCGCGCCCCATGGCATCTCACGTCGCCCCATGTCAGTGCATGTCGGCTGTCAGCGCATGTCGGCCCATGTCATCACCGGTCGCCCGGCGAAACCCCTACTGGTCGCGGTACATCTCCGCCACCAGGAACGCCAGGTCCAGCGACTGGCTGCGATTGAGCCGGGGGTCGCAGGCCGTCTCGTAGCGCTGGTGGAGATCGTCGACGAAGATCTCGTCGCCGCCGCCCACGCACTCGGTGACATCGTCGCCGGTCAGCTCGACATGGATGCCGCCCGGGTGGGTGCCCAGCGCCTTGTGGACCTCGAAGAAGCCCTTGACCTCGTCGAGCACGTCGTCGAAGCGGCGGGTCTTGTGGCCGGAGGCCGCCTCGAAGGTGTTGCCGTGCATCGGGTCGGTCACCCACACCACCGTGGCGCCGGACGCCGTGACCTTCTCCAGCAGCTCGGGGAACTTGTCGCGGATCTTGTCGGCGCCCATCCGGACGATGAAGGTCAGCCGGCCCGGCTCACGGTCGGGGTCGAGCCGCTCGATGTACTGGAGCGCGTCCTCGGCCGTGGTGGTCGGGCCCAGCTTGACGCCGATCGGGTTGCGGATCTTCGACGCGAACTCGATGTGCGCGTGGTCCAGCTGCCGGGTGCGCTCACCGATCCACACCATGTGCCCGGAGACGTCGTACAGGTGCCCGGTGCGCGAGTCGACGCGGGTCAGCGCGGACTCGTAGTCGAGCAGCAGCGCCTCGTGCGAGGCGTAGAACTCGACCGTCTTGAACTCCTCCGGGTCGGCCCCGCAGGCGTGCATGAAGTTGAGCGCGTTGTCGATCTCGCGGGCGAGCTGCTCGTAGCGCTGGCCGGACGGCGAGGAGCGGACGAAGTCCTGGTTCCAGGCGTGCACCTGGCGCAGGTCCGCGTAGCCGCCGGTGGTGAACGCGCGCACCAGGTTCAGCGTCGACGCCGACGCGTGGTACATGCGCTTGAGGCGCTCCGGGTCCGGGATCCGGGCCGCCTCGGTGAAGGCGAAGCCGTTGACGGAGTCGCCCCGGTACGTCGGGAGCGTCACGCCGTCGCGGGTCTCGACCGGCTTGGAGCGCGGCTTGGAGTACTGGCCCGCGATCCGGCCGACCTTCACCACCGGCACGGAGGCGGCGTACGTCAGCACCGCGCCCATCTGGAGCAGCGTCTTCAGCTTGGCCCGGATCTGCTCGGCCCCGACGGCATCGAAGGCCTCCGCGCAGTCGCCGCCCTGAAGGAGAAACGCCTCCCCCTTGGCGACGGCCGCCAGACGGGCGCGCAGCTGGTCGCACTCGCCCGCGAAGACGAGCGGCGGATACGACTCAAGGTCCGCAACGACAGCGCGCAGAGCCTCGGGGTCGGGGTATTCGGGCTGCTGCGCCGCGGGCAGGTCACGCCAGCTCGCCTGAGCGGCGACGGCTTGGGAATCAGCGTTCACGGTCACGACACAACCCTACGGTGTCCATTCCCCGTGTCCGGTCCATGCCCAGGAAGTGAGACACCGGACACGCACGGTGGACGGACGGCCATGGGGTAAGGTGCCCGGCATGTTCGCGCACTCGCATCAGACCTCGCACCAGACCTGGTGGTGGACCGCTCATCCGGCGGCCCACTGACTGCGCGTACCCAGACTCGCGAAGGCCGCCCCGAGGGGCGGCCTTCGGTGTTTCCGAGGCCCGGCCGCTCCTCCCTCACCGATCTCCCCGATCGCAGATCGCAGATCGCAGATCCCGAAGAGATCTCCCGGATCCCACAGAGATGGAGCCCACCGTGGACCTCACCGCCCTGCTCACCGACCCCCGCCCGTTCGCCCTGCTGCGCCGCCGCACCCCGGGGCACGACCACGACACCGTGGAGCTGCTGCTCGGCCCGGTGACGGCGTACGAGCGGCTCGCCGACCTCCCCGGCCAGGGGCTGGCCCTCGTCCCCTACCGGCAGATCCGGGAGCGCGGCTTCGACGTCCGCGACGACGGCACCCCCCTGCTGGCCCTCACCCCCGAGGAGACGCACACCCTGCCCCTCGCGCGGGCCCTCGCCCAGCTCCCCGGGCATGACGTGCGGGTCGAGGGCGGTGGCTTCGACGTCGGTGACGAGGAGTACGCGGAGATCGTCGGGCGGGTGCTGGACGAGGAGATCGGCGGCGGCGAGGGCGCGAACTTCGTGATCCGGCGGACGTACGAGGGGCGGATCCCGGGGTTCGGGCGGGCCGACGCCCTCGCCCTGTTCCGGCGGCTGCTGGAGGGCGAGCGGGGCGCGTACTGGACCTTTGTCGTGCACACCGGGGAGCGGACGCTGGTCGGGGCCAGTCCCGAGGTGCATGTGCGGATGTCGGGCGGCACGGTCGTCATGAACCCGATCAGCGGGACGTACCGCTACCCCGCCGAGGGGCCCACCCCCGAGCACCTGCTCGCCTTCCTCGCCGACGGCAAGGAGATCGAGGAGCTGTCGATGGTGGTGGACGAGGAACTGAAGATGATGTGCACGGTCGGCGACATGGGCGGGGTGGTGGTGGGGCCCCGGCTGAAGGAGATGGCCCATCTCGCGCACACCGAGTACGAGTTGCGCGGGAAGTCCTCGCTGGATGTGCGGGAGGTGCTGCGGGAGACGATGTTCGCGGCGACCGTCACCGGCTCGCCCGTGCAGAACGCCTGCCGGGTCATCGAGCGGCACGAGAGCGGCGGGCGAGGCTACTACGCGGGCGCGCTGGCCCTGCTCGGCCGGGACTCCGGGGGCGCGCAGACCCTGGACTCGCCCATCCTGATCCGTACCGCCGACATCGGCGCGGACGGCCGGCTGCGGGTCCCGGTGGGCGCCACCCTGGTGCGCGGCTCGGACCCGGCGGGCGAGGTCGCCGAGACCCACGCGAAGGCGGCGGGCGTCCTGGCGGCGCTGGGGGTACGACCGTCCCGGCCGGGTACGGACGCCACGCGCCCGGCGCTGTCCGACGACCCCCGGGTGCGGGCGGCGCTCGACGGACGCCGGGCCTCACTGGCACCCTTCTGGCTGCGGATGCAGGAGCGCGGCGACACACTGGACGGACACGCCCTGGTGGTCGACGGCGAGGACACCTTCACCGCGATGCTCGCGCACGTCCTGCGCTCCTCGGGGCTGACGGTCACCGTCCGCCGGTACGACGAGCCGGGGCTCAGGGAGGCGGCGCTCACGCATGACGGCCCGCTGGTGCTCGGCCCCGGCCCCGGCGACCCGCGCGATCTCGCCGACCCCAAGATGGCCTTCCTGCGCGACCTGACCGCCGAGGCCGTGCGCAGCCACCGGGGCGGGGTGCTCGGCGTCTGCCTCGGGCACGAGCTGATCGCGGCCGAGCTGGGGCTGGACATCGTACGGAAGGAGGTCCCGTACCAGGGGGCGCAGGCGGCGATCGAGCTGTTCGGGCGGACGCGGACCGTGGGCTTCTACAACAGCTTCGTGGCGCGGTGCGACGACGAGGTGGCCGAGGAGCTGGCGGCGCACGGCATCGAGGTGAGCCGGGCGGCGAACGGGGAGGTGCACGCCGTGCGCGGGCCGGGCTTCGCGGGGGTGCAGTTCCATCCGGAGTCGGTGCTGAGTCTGGACGGGGCGGCGGTGGTCGCCGGGCTGATCGGTCAGCTGCGGGGCACCAGGACGTTCTCGGAGCGGCGGCCGGCCCGGTAGTCCAGGACGTTGGTGAGCGTGGTGGCGACGATCTGGCCGACGGCGTCGGCCGTGTAGTACGCCTGGTGCGAGGTGACCAGGACGTTCGGGAAGGTGACCAGGCGGGCCAGAGTGTCGTCCTCGACCGGTTCCAGGGACTTGTCGAGGAAGAACAGGCCCGCCTCGGCCTCGTACACGTCGAGGCCGACGCCGGTGAAGCGGCCCGCGCGGAGCTGGGTGACCAGGGCCGCGCTGTCGATCAGGCCGCCGCGGCTGGAGTTCACCAGGATCGCGTCGTCCTTCATGGCGGCGAGGGCGTCGGCGTCGATCAGATGGCGGGTATCGGGCATCAGCGGGACGTGCAGGGTGACCAGGTCGGACTCGGCCAGGAGCCGCTCCTTGGGGACGTACTTCATACCGAGGTCCGCGCAGGCCGGGTTCTCGGCGATGTCCCAGCCGAGCAGGCGCATGCCGAAGCCGTGGGCGATCCGCGCGAAGCACTCGCCGATCTTGCCGGTGCCGAGGACGCCTGCGGTGCGGCCGTGCAGGTCACGGCCCATCAGTCCGTCGAGCCGGAAGTCGAAGTCGCGGGTACGGGTCGCGGCGCGCACGATCCGCCGGTTCACGGCCATGGCGAGGGTCCAGGCGAACTCGGCCACGGAGTACGGCGAGTAGGACGACACCCGGGCGATGGTCAGGCCGAGCCGCTCGGCCACGTCGAGGTCGATGTTGTTGAAGCCGGTCGAGCGCTGGGCGATCAGCCGGGTGCCGCCGGCCGCGAGGGTCTCAAGGACGCGCGGGCCGAGGTCGGCGTTGACGGAGGTGGAGATGATCTCGTAGCCGTGGGCGATGGGCGCGGTGTCCGCGTTGAGGAAGACGTCCAGGCAGCGGACGTCGTGGTGGCCGCGGAACGCCCGCTCGATCAGCGGCTGCTCATCGGCCTGGACCCCGAAGGCGAGAAGCTCCATGGACCGAATATAAGACGCGGGGCCGAGCGGCGCAGGGGCCGCACGGCCCTTCCGGGCGTCCTTGGGTGCCCGTCCCGCCCCCGGCGGTCAGCCGAAGAACACGCCGACCTCCTTGTACAGCGCCGGGTCGACGGTCTTGAGCCGGGCGGTGGCGTCGGCGATGGGCACGCGCACGATGTCCGTGCCGCGCAGCGCGACCATCGAGCCGAAGGCGCCGTCGCGGACGCAGTCGATGGCGTGCAGTCCGAAGCGGGTGGCGAGCCAGCGGTCGAAGGCACTGGGCGTGCCGCCGCGCTGGACATGCCCGAGGACGGTGGTACGGGCCTCCTTGCCGGTGCGCTTCTCGATCTGCTTGGCGAGCCATTCGCCGACCCCGGACAGCCGGACGTGCCCGAAGGAGTCCAGCGACCCGTCCTTGAGGACCATGTCGCCGTCCTTGGGGCTCGCGCCCTCGGCGACGACCACTATGGGGGCGTACGACGCCCGGAACCGGGACGTCACCCAGGCGCAGACCTGGTCGATGTCGAAGCGCTGTTCGGGGATGAGGATGACATTGGCGCCGCCCGCGAGTCCGGCGTGCAGGGCGATCCAGCCTGCGTGACGGCCCATCACCTCCACCACCAGGACCCGCATATGGGACTCGGCGGTGGTGTGCAGCCGGTCGATCGCCTCGGTGGCGATGTTCACGGCCGTGTCGAAGCCGAAGGTGTAGTCGGTGGCGGACAGGTCGTTGTCGATGGTCTTGGGGACGCCGACGCAGGGCACGCCGTGCGTGTCGGTCAGTTCCGCCGCGACGCCGAGGGTGTCCTCGCCGCCGATCACGATGAGGGCGTCCACCTCCATCCGGTCGAGGTTCTCCTTGATCCGGCGGACGCCGTCCCGCTGCTTGAGGGGGTTGGTGCGCGAGGAGCCCAGGATGGTGCCGCCGCGGGGCAGGATGCCCCGTACCGTCGGGATGTCGAGCCGGACGGCGTCGCCCTCCAGGGGGCCTCGCCAGCCGTCCCGGAAGCCGGTGAAGTCATAGCCGTACTCCTGCACGCCCTTGCGGACGATGCCCCGGATGACGGCGTTGAGCCCCGGGCAGTCGCCGCCCCCGGTCAGTACGCCGACGCGCATGGAATCGGGCATGGAATGTCCCTTCGCCGCGGTTGCCGTGTGCCGTACCGATGTGCCGAACCGACGCCTGTTGTGCCCATGCCTGCGGTGCCGAGATGTGCGGCGCCGATATGTGCGGTGCGCTGTGTCGCTGCAAGCACGGTAAGGGTGATGCAGGTCACTTCGGCAGGGCTCGGAGGGAGACTTCCGGGGCGGTGGGGGGCGGTTGGGGTCGCGGCGGGCGGCCTACTCGTCGTCGAGGCCGCGCTCTATGGCGTACCGGACCAGCTCCACGCGGTTGTGCAGCTGGAGTTTGCCGAGGGTGTTCTGGACGTGGTTCTGGACCGTGCGGTGGGAGATGACCAGGCGTTCGGCGATCTGCTTGTAGCTCAGGCCCTTGGCGACCAGCCGCAGTACCTCGGTCTCGCGGTCGGTGAGCCGCGGGGCGCCCGGCTCACCGGCGCCGGCGCCGGGGCCGGGGGCCGGTTCGGAGGCGAGGCGGCGGTACTCGCCGAGGACCAGTCCGGCGAGGCCGGGGGTGAACACCGGGTCGCCGACGGCCGTACGGCGCACCGCGTCCAGCAGTTCCTCGGTGGACGCCGACTTCAGCAGATAGCCGGTGGCGCCGGATTTCACGGCCTCCAGGACATCGGCGTGCTCGCCGCTCGCGGAGAGCACCAGCACCCGCAGGGCGGGCCGGTGTCCGACCAGTTCTTTGCACACTTGGACACCCGGCTTGGCCGGCAGATTGAGGTCCAGGACCAGGACGTCCGGGACGGCGGCCTTGGCGCGGCGCACGGCCTGCTCGCCGTCGCCCGCGGTGGCGACCACCTCGAACCCGGCCTCGGTGAGATCCCGCGCGACGGCGTCGCGCCACATCGGGTGGTCGTCGACCACCATCACCCGGATCGGCCCCCGCCGCTCGCCGTCGCCGCTCATCGCATCCCCCGAACCGTCGTCATCGCTTCCCCCGAACCGTCGTCATCGCTTCCCCCCGTGCCGTCATCGCGTCTCCTGTGCCGTCATCGCGTTCCCCGTGCCCTCTGCGCGTCCTTCGCGGCCTTCAAGTCCTTCAGGCCCTTGGGGTCCTTGGGTACCTTCAGCTCGACCTCCGTGCCCTGTCCCGGCGTGGAGATCAGCTCCGCCGAGCCGCCCAGGTCACGCAGCCGGCCGCGGATCGACTGGGCCACCCCGAGCCGCCCCTCGCCCTCGGCCTGCGCGAGCCGCCCCTCGGGAATGCCGGGCCCGTCGTCCCGTACGGTCACGACGACCGCGTCGGGTTCGTCCTCGACCAGGATCCAGGCGCGGGCCTCGGACCCGGCGTGCCTGCGCACATTGTCCAGGGCCGCGCCGACGGCCGCCGCCAGCTCCCGCGCGGCGGCGGGCACCAGCGGCACCGGGGCGCCGGGCTCCGCCAGACTCACCCGGGCGCTCGCGTACGGGGCGAGCAGCGCCCGCAGATCGACGGGACCGCGGTCGTCGTCCGGCTCCTCCACGGCCCGTACGAGCGCGCCCTCGGCGGTGTCCTCGGAGACCCGGGAGACGGGCACCAGGCCGCCGGAGACCAGGGTGCGCAGCGCCACCTCCTGCTCGCCCGCGAGCCGGCCCAGCTCGGCCGCCTCGCCGCCCAGGACCGCGCCGCGCCGCTGCACCATGGCCAGCACCTGGAGCACGCCGTCGTGGATGTCCCGGGCGAGCCGCTCCCGCTCCCGGGTGGCGGCCTCGATCTCCAGGGCGCGGGCGAGGGTGCGCTCGGAGGCGCGGGCGACCTCGACGACGTACCCGATGGCGATGGAGGCGACCCAGACCAGCATCACGTTGTGGACGGTGTCGCGGGCGGGGGCGCCGCGGTGGATCAGGTTGGCGACGGCGATGGGGGTGGAGGCGAGGGCGGCCCAGCGCCAGCCGCCCTTGATGGCGAAGGCCAGCGCGACCCCGGCGGTCCATATCGACGGCAGGGTGGGCCCGCCGGCGTCGACCCGCGCCGCGGAGTCCGCGACCCGGGTGAGCAGGATGCCGGTGACCGCGACCGTCAGATCGGCGGCGAGGAAACGCTTGGTGCAGCTGGCCGCGCCCGCGACGCGGGGCAGGGTGGCGAAGGTCCACACGGCGAGCACGGCGAAGTAGCCGACGGCGACCCAGGGGCGGGCGAACTCGTCGTGGGAGCTGGCGAAGAGGCCGATGGCGTAGAAGAGGGTGAGCACGCGGTAGGCCGCCAGGGCACGCCACAGCGGCTGTTCGACCGACATCCGCATGACTCGCTCGCGCTTGGCCATCTCCCCCACCCCGGGCCGTGTTCCGTACGGGCGCTGTGTGTCGTGTCCGGTCCCGGAGCGCCGTGTGCGGGGCCGGTGGTGTGCCTGCCTAGGGGGCGGGGTCGCCGCCGGGCTCGGGTGGCGCGGTCTTGGCCACCGGCTCGACCGGCGCCGCCGCTTCGGGCTTGTCGGGCTTGTCGATCTGCTCGGCCGTCTCGGCCTCGTCGGCCGTCTCGGTCTCGTCAGCCGTCTCGGTCTTCGTCTCGGCGCTGTCGGCTCGCTCGGCCGGCCCGGCTTCGTCCTTCGCGGCCGTCCGGGCTTCGTCGGGCTTCTCGGGCTGCCCGGTTTCTTCGGCCTGCCTGGCCTTCTCCGTCTTCTCCGCCCTCTCGGCCTTGGCCGCCTCCTTGGCGGCTTCCTTCGCCGCCTCCTTCTCGGCCTTGGCGGCGTCCGCGATCTGCCGTTTGGCGGCGGTCGCGTAGATGTCGACGTACTCCTGGCCGGAGAGCTTCATGATCTCGTACATGACCTCGTCGGTCACCGCGCGGAGGACGAAGCGGTCGTGCTCCATGCCCTGGTAGCGGCTGAAGTCCAGTGGCTTGCCGATGCGGATGCCGGGCCGCATCAGCTTCGGGACGACCTTGCCGGGCGGCTGGATCTTCTCCGTGTCGATCATCGCGACCGGGAGCACGGGGGCGCCGGTGGCGAGCGCCACGCGCGCGAGGCCGCCGGGCTTGCCACGGTAGAGGCGGCCGTCGGGCGAGCGGGTGCCCTCCGGGTAGATGCCGAACAGCTCACCGCGCTCCAGCACCTCTATGCCGCTCTTGATCGCGGCCTCGCCCGCGCCGCGCGCCCCGGAGCGGTCGACGGGGAGCTGCCCCACGCCCTTGAAGAACGCGGCGGTGAGCCGGCCCTTGACGCCCGGGGTCGTGAAGTACTCGGCCTTCGCGATGAAGGTGACCTTGCGGTCCAGCACCGCGGGCAGGAAGAACGAGTCGGAGAAGGACAGGTGATTGCTCGCGAGGATCGCGGGGCCCTCGGCGGGGACGTTCTCCAGGCCCTCCACCCAGGGCCGGAAGACGAGCTTCAGCGGACCCCCGACGGAAACCTTCATCGCGCCGTACAACAACCGAGTGCCTCCTGTGTATGTCAGTCAGACCTTAACCCGGAGGCCCGCCAAAGGACCCGACGACCCTGGTCGGTGTCAGTGCGGTCGCGTACGGTGAATCACACCCGAGTCGTTCCCGCTGCTTCTCGCCGCTTCTCGCCGCTTCCCGCTTCGAGACGCCCCCCTTCTGATGAACAGGAGACCGAGGTGCCGGTCCTCCCCGGAGCCGAGCCGTACCGCCATGACGGCGGTGAGGTCGGCGTCCTGCTCTGCCACGGATTCACCGGTTCCCCACAGTCGCTGCGCCCCTGGGCGGAGTATCTGGCCGCCCGTGACCTGACGGTCTCGCTGCCCCTGCTCCCCGGCCACGGCACCCGCTGGGAGGACCTCCAGCTCACCGGCTGGCAGGACTGGTACGCGGAGGTGGACCGCGCGCTGCGGGTCCTGACCGAGCGGTGCGCGCAGGTGTTCGTGTTCGGTCTGTCCATGGGCGGCGCCCTCGCCCTGCGGCTGGCCGCCAAGCACGGCGACGCGGTGACCGGCGTGGTGGTGGTCAACCCGGCGAACAAGGTGCACGGGCCGAGCGCGTACGCCCTTCCCGTGGCCCGGCATCTCGTGCGGACGACGAAGGGGATCGCCAGCGACATCGCCAGGCCGGACACCGTGGAGATCGGGTACGCGCGGGTGCCGCTGCACGCGGCCCACTCGCTGCGCCGGTTCTTCCAGCTGGTCGACGGTGAGCTGCCGCAGGTCACCCAGCCGTTGCTGCTGCTGCACAGTCCGCAGGACCATGTGGTGCCGCCGGAGGACTCGGCCCGCATCCTGGGCCGGGTCTCCTCGACGGAGGTGCGCGAGGTGCTGCTGGAACAGAGCTACCACGTGGCGACGTTGGACCATGACGCGGACCGGATCTTCGAGGAGAGCCTCGCCTTTGTCGGCCGGTACGCGCCGAGTGTCGGTGAGGCACTGAGCGGGGGCGCCGGCCGCGGCTCCGCGAAGGGCCTCGGGAAGGAAGGGACGGGCGCAGGTGGCTGAGCACGACTCCGACCGCGAGGACCGTGAGGACCGCGACGAGCGGGGCGACCGGGAGCGGCCCGAGCCGGATGAGCAGAATGTGCCCTTCGACGAGGAGGCCGCGTGGGCGGCGATCGTCGCCGGGTACGGGAGCGAGCCGCCGGACCCGCCGGGCGCCAAGCCGTTCAAGTCGGTCGAGGATCTGGCGCTCCTGGAGAGCGAGAAGAACGGCGACGGCGGTGACAAGGCCGCGCGGAGCGACGGGGAGCCCCGTGAGGAGGGCCCCCGGCCGCTGGGCAGCTCCGTGTCCTTCGCGCCGGGCGTGGGGGGCGGGCCGCGCGACTACAGCGTGGCCGAGCCGTCCGAGGACGACTTCGACGATGACGACTCCGATGACGGGGAGGGGCACTTCGTACCGCCGGAGCCGCCGCCGCTGCCCACCGCCGATGTCACCGCGAAGTTCGCTTGGCTCGCGGTGATCGGCGGGCCGCTGCTGCTTCTGCTGGCGGTGCTGCTGAGCTGGGACATGACGTGGTGGCTGGGGACGCTGGGCATCGGCGGCTTCCTCGGCGGCTTCGCGACGCTGGTGGCGCGGATGCGGACGGACGACGAGGACGGGGACGATCCGGGGCGGGGTGCGGTGGTCTGACCCGGGCCCTTACGCGGACGGGATTTTGAGGGCGGCCAGGACCGGAAGGTGGTCCGTGGCCGCCCTCAGGTCTGTCTCCGAGACCCCGGGGAGTCCGAGCGGGACGCCACAGGCAAGCACCTCGATGCCCTTGGTGGCGAAGATCGCGTCGATACGGCTGTGCGGTTCCGTACGGACCCAGGTGTCCTCGCCGCCCCAGGGGGCGACCGTCCGGCAGTCCTGGAGGGCTTCGGCGAGGCGGCGGAAGGCGGGACCGGTGGGGCGGTCGTTGAGGTCGCCGCCCGCGATGGCGTGTTCCACGCCCAGGGCGGCGAGGCGGTCGAGGACCATGCCGCTCTGCGCGTAGCGCTCCTCCTTGTCCAGGCTGAGGTGACAGCTCACGACGCCCAGGGGGGCGGAGGTCCCGAAACGGACGACCGCCGTCGAGAGGCCGCGGCGGTGCAGGCCGGGGGTGAGGGGGAGGAGGACGTCCTCGGTGCGGTCGACGGTGGCGCGCAGGGAGCACAGCAGTGCCGGGCCCGCGGCGGGGGCGCCGCCGGAGAGGATGACCAGGCCGGTGGCGCCCGCGAGGCGGGACAGCTTCTTGCGCCAGCGGAAGAAGCGGGGGGCTTCCTGGATGAGGACCAGGTCGGGGGCGCAGGCGTTGATGACGCGGGCGAGGGCGGTCCGGTCGTCGCGGAGTGAGCGGATGTTGTAGCTCAGGACGCGGATCGACTCCGTCGTGGCGGGGGGGAAGGGGGTGGGCATGCGGTCAATCTACGTGGGGCCGGTGGGGGTGGGGGCGCCTTGGGGGGTGGGGCGCGGGGTTCGTGGGCGGCTTGCCGTGGTGGGGGCTGGTCGCGCGGTTCCCCGCGCCCCTGGGGCGATGCGGGTGACGTGCGTTTGCGGTCTCCGGTCCTGCCTGGGCAGGCTCGGGGGGCGCGGGGTTCGTGGGCGAGCGGGCCTTGTTCGTGGCTTGTCGCGCAGTTCCCCGCGCCCCTTTCACGGCGTTGCGGGCGGCCTGCCTTACATGGTCGGGTCCGGCTCTCTTGCCAGGTCCGCGGCGCCCACCAGGCCCGCGTCGTTGCCCAGTTGGGCGGCGATGACCTCGGCCATGGGGCGCCAGTCGGCGCCCACCAGCCAGCGCTTGTACGACTTGCGGATGGGGTCGAGGACCAGTTCGCCCTCGTCCGAGAGGCCGCCGCCGACGATGAAGGCGGACGGGTCGAAGAGGGAGGCGAGGTCGGCGAGGCCGGCGCCGGCCCAGCGGGCCAGTTCACGGTAGGAGTCGACGGCGACCGGGTCGCCCTGGCGGGCGGCCATGGAGATGTGCTTGCCCTCGATGCCCTCCGGGGTGCCGTCACCGAGGCCCAGCAGGATCTCGGCGCTCTCGGGGGTGGCGCCCGCGCGCTGCTTCGCGTACCGCACGAGGGCGCGGCCGGAGGCGTACTGCTCCCAGCAGCCCTGCGAGCCGCAGCCGCACAGCAGGCCGTCCGGGACCATCCGGATGTGGCCGAACTCGGCGGCCACGCCGAAGTGCCCCCGGCGCAGCTTGTTGCCGATGATGATGCCGCCGCCGAGGCCGGTGCCCAGGGTGATGCAGATGACGTTGCGGTGGCCCTTGCCCGCGCCGAACCGGTACTCGCCCCAGGCTGCGGCGTTGGCGTCGTTCTCCACCACGACGGGGAGGCCGACCCGGGTCTCGACCTTCTGCTTCAGCGGTTCGTCCCGCCAGTCGATGTTCGGGGCGAAGTACACCGTCGAGCGCTCGCGGTTGACATAGCCGGCGGCACCGATGCCCACGCCGACGATCTCGTGTCCCGCGCGTGCGCCGTCCACGGCGGCGGCGATGGCGTCCACGATGCCGTCGGGCGTGCCCGGAGTCGGCACCTTGTGGGTCGAGAGGATGTTGCCTTCCTCGTCCACCACTCCGGCCGCGATCTTGGTGCCGCCGATGTCGACGCCGATGGTGAGTCCCATGAATCCCTCAGTTCGGTCGAGCCCCGCTACGGCCAACCGTACCCGAGGCCGCTGGGCCTCAACGGGCCTCAGTCCAGGTCGATACGCTCGTTGGGACCGCTCGGCGGGTCGTCGTCGTCACGTGGATCGCGCGGTACGTCGAAGTCGCCGGCGCGGGTGGTCCAGCGCTGTTCCTGCGCCTGGACCGCGGAGCGGTAGGCGGCCAGCAGTTCCTGACCGGCGCCGGCGAGATGGTCGAAGACGTCCGGGTTGCGCTCGATGACGGGTTCCACGACGGACTTGGCCTGCTGGACGACCTGGCGCACCACCTGCTGGGCGGCGGTCCCGGCGACCGGGCCGAGCAGCGGGGACCCGAGTCCGGACAGCTTGTCGGCGACGGTGTCGACGAGCCGGAGCAGTTCCTCGGCGGCCGAACCGGGAGGGCTGCCGTGCTGGGCGCGGCGGCGGGCCTTCTCCGCCGCGAGGTCCTCGGCGCACGCGGTCGCCCAGGCGTCGGCGTCGGAGACCGGCGCGACCTTGTCGGCCGCCGGCTCGAAGGCGGCGTCGGACGGTGGGCGCTCTTCGCTCATGGCGACTCCTGACTACGTTTCGTCCTTACGACGTTACCCGAACGGGCCTGGGTGCTTCACGTGGCTGCGGAGCGGAGTCTTCAACGGACCGAAGAGACTTCGCCGTGCTGCGGGCCAGGGCCCCACCGGACTGGGGAGACTTCGCCGGGCTACGGGCAGGGGCCACACCGGGCCGGGGCCCCACCGGGCTCTGGAGACTTCGCCGGGCTGGGGCCGTGGTGGCGGTGGCTGGTGACGCGGGGTGGCTGCCGTGCCGGTGAAGGGGCGCGGGGAACTGCGCGACCAGCCCCCACCCACCCGCGCTCCGGCGATGAACAGGCACCCCTACGGCGTCTCCGCGCCCACCGCTTCCGGCGGAGCCAGCCGCAAGCCCGAGGGCAGCCGGGCAGCCGGCCGCAGACTCCCCCGGCCCCGAATCTCGCCGAGCCGGCGGCAGGCTACCGGGCTCCCGGCCACAGACCCGGGTCCGGGGCGAACCGGATACGTAGCTCGCCCTCGCGCAGGCTCGCGCCGGCGACGGTGCAGCGGCGCAGCGCGGAGGGGAGGGAAACGATCCGCCGGAACCGTCCGGCGCCGAGGACGAGTTCGTCGCCGCGCCGTATCAGGTCGAGGTCGTGGCGGGTGGTGCCGGGCAGCGGGATGTGCCAGACGAGCACGCCGTCGTCGGCGAGATGGTCGGTCACGGGCCACTCGACGGGGGCGGGGCGGGGAGTGCGGCCGGGCACCGGAAGGGCGGCGAGGTCGTCGGCGCCGCGCGGATCGCCGCCGAGGTGCGGCACGGCGTGCAGGACACCCCCGTACGTCTCCCGCCACTGCTCCAGGATCTTGCGCTGCTGGGCGACCGGGCCCGCGAGCCAGGGGTCCTCGGTGTCCTGCGGGAGGATCCGGTTGGCGATCAGGGCCTCGGGGGCGAGGGCGCGCAGGGCGAGGCCGAGGGCGGCGGTGCGGACGGCGTCGGCGCCGGCCGGGGAGGGTTCGGCGACGATCCGTACGGTGGTGCCGGGGTCGGTGACGACGGCTTCGGCGGCGGCCAGCTCCCGGTCCCAGCGGGCGGCGGTGTCGTACAGCCACTCGGCGGGCAGCGGGACGCCCGCCAGCCGGCCCAGGACGGGGCGCAGGGCGCGCGCCGCCTGCCGTTCGGGCGGCAGCAGCCGGCGCAGATAGCGGCGCAGCTCCGCGGGGAGGGCGAGCAGGGCGAGGGCCGATTCGGTGGGCGGCAGATCGACGACGACCAGGTCATGGGCGTCCTCGGCGAGGGCCGCGTCACGCAGGGCACGCAGTACGGCGAGTTCCTCGGCGCCGGGCAGCGGGGTCAGTTCCTCGGGGTCCAGGCGGCCCGCGCCCAGCAGGTCGAGGACGGTGGCGGCACGTTCCTGGAAGGCGGCGAGATCGTCCCGGAAGCGGGCCGTGGCATCGGGCCGCCAGGCGGTGAGTCCGGGGGCGAGCCGGACCGGTTCGGGTCCGGTGGGGGTGCCGAGAACGGCACCGAGGGTGTCCGAGCGGTCGGTGCCGAGGAGCAGCGTGCGGGCTCCGCCACGGGCGGCGGCGAGTGCGGTGGCGGCGGCCACGGTGGTGCGTCCGCTGCCGCCGGGGCCGGTGAACAGGATCGTGCGCATGCGTTCCACTCGGTTGGGGTGACAGGGAATGGGGGGGAGGGTCGGTGGGGCGGTGCGGGTGGGGGGTGGCTGGTCGCGCAGTTCCCCGCGCCCCTTCAGGGCGTCGCGGTCGCCGCGCATGACCCGTCTCGCCTTCAGGGCGTTGCGATCAGCCCGCGTGGCCCTCCTCGCCGGATCGGCGGGGCATCAGCTGGGCCTGCCTCGGACTCCGTCCGCCTCCCTCGGCCGCGACGGGCCCGCGCCCGGTGCGTGGCTACGCCGTGCCCGACTCCACCCGCTTCTTCAGGCCCGCCAGGGCGCGGTCGATGATGACCTTCTCGGCCTTGCGCTTGATCATGCCGAGCATCGGGATCTTGACGTCCACGGTCAGCCGGTAGGTGACCTCCGTCGCCGTCCCGGAGGGCTTGAGCAGGTACGAGCCGTCCAGGGAGCGCAGCATCTGGGACTTCACCAGCGTCCAGGAGACCTCGTGGACGCCGGTCCAGGTGTACGCCAGCGTCTGGTCGTCCTTGATCGCCCCGGCGTCCATGACCAGCCGGACCTGCTCGGCCCGCCCCTGCGCGTCGGTCGCCAGCACCTCGGCCTGCTTCACCTCGCCGGTCCAGTCCGGGTAGCGGGCGAAGTCCGCGATCACCTTCATGACCTCGGCCGCCCCCGCCTCGATCGTGATGCTCGAACTGGTGTGTTCCGCCATCGCCGTGGCTCCTTCGATGCGGCCGGTAAGCAGGTGGTCAGCACGCGGACGAGCGCGTGCGGATGCAGCGTGAAGGCTACCGCGCGGTCAACGGCCCCCGGTCAACCCCCACCACGGCGTTCCACCCGCACGCGTCAGCGGTACGCGCACCGCCCTGCCCGCCCTGCCCCGCCCCCGTCCTCACCACTCCAGCGCCCACGGCCGCCCCGCCCCCGCGAAGTGCCCCACGTTCACGCACTCGGTCGCCCCGATCCGCATCCGCCGTACCAGCGGCTGATGGACATGCCCGAACAGCGCGTAGCGCGGCCGGGTCCGCCGGATGGCGTCGAGCAGCGCCCGGCTCCCCCGCTCGAAGCGCCGCGCGACCGTGTCGTACACCAGTTCAGGCACCTCGGGTGGGATGTGGGTGCACAGCACGTCGACCTCGCCGACCGCCTCGATCTTCGCCGCGTACTCCTCGTCGCCGACCTCGTACGGGGTGCGCATGGGCGTGCGCAGGCCGCCGCCGACGAAGCCGAAGGTCCAGCCGCCGATCTCGGCGCGCTCCCCGTCGAGCACGGTGGTGCCGGGCCCGGCGTACTCCTTCCACAGATGCGGGATGTCGACATTGCCGTAGGTGGCGTACGTCGGGCTCGGGAACGCCGCGAACAGCTCGGCGTACTGCTTGCGCACCGCCGTCTCGATGACCGTCGCCCGATCCCCGGCGATCCCCGACCAGAGCCGGGCGCCGAAGTCCCGCGCCTCCTCGAAGCGGCGGGCGGTACGCAGCTCGACGAGCCGGTGGGCGTTCGCGGCGCCGAACAGGTCGGGGAAGATGCCGCGCGAGTGGTCGGCGTAGTCGAGGAAGAGAACCAGGTCACCGAGGCAGATCAGGGCGTCCGCGCCCGCCCCGGCGGTGGCCAGGTCCCGGGCGTTGCCGTGCACATCGCTGACCACATGCACACGATGGCGGCGGCCGGCGACGGATGCGGACGAGGGTGCGGATGCGGGTGCCATGGCGATCAAGGGTAGGCGGGCGGCGGCGGAAGTGAACAGTGCCGGACAGCCCGCTGGTGAGACCCTGGCCGACCCCCGGGCGGACCCCGGCCGGGGGCCGGCCCGGGTCTCGATCAGGCCCTGGCCAAGCCTTGGCCAGGCCTTGGTCCGCCCCGGCCGGACCCCGGTTACTGGCCGGTCCTGAAAGGGGTGGACTACTGTGCGCCCAGGAACACCAATCCGTGTGACGCAGCGAACATCTCGCCGGGACCCCCTGTCAAAGACGCCATACCGACGGGTAACGTCCGGGCCGTCCAGTCGTACCCCAGGTTTTCGGCGGTGAACGCCCTGAGCACCTGCCCGGACCTTGGACCGCACCGTCGCAGCCGACAACTTCGTGGCGCCGGCGCCCTATGAGGAGCAGCAGTCTTGCGCGAGTTCAGTCTTCCGGCTCTGTACGAGGTCCCCGCGGACGGCAATCTGACCGACATTGTCCGCAGAAACGCCGCGCAGCATCCCGATGTCGCCGTGATCGCCCGCAAGGCCGGCGGCGTCTGGCAGGACGTGACGGCCACCGCCTTCCTCGCCGAGGTCCGCACGGCGGCCAAGGGCCTGATCGCGGCCGGGATGCAGCCGGGCGACCGGGTCGGCCTGATGTCCCGCACCCGCTACGAGTGGACCCTGCTGGACTTCGCGATCTGGAGCGCGGGCGGGGTCACCGTACCGGTGTACGAGACCAGTTCGCCGGAGCAGGTGCAGTGGATCCTCGGGGACTCGGGCGTCACCGCGTGCATCGTGGAGACCGCGGCCCACAGCGCCGACCTGGAGTCGATCCGTGACCGGCTGCCGGAGCTGAAGCACGTCTGGCAGATCGAGGGCGACACCGCCGGGACCGGTGCCGGGACCGGTGCCGTCGAGGAGCTGGGGCGGCTCGGGCGGGACGTCTCCGACGAGACGGTGGAGGAGCGCGGCTCGCTCGCCAAGGCGGACGACCCGGCGACCATCGTCTACACCTCCGGCACCACCGGTCGCCCCAAGGGCTGTGTCCTCACCCACCGCGCCTTCTTCGCGGAGTGCGGCAACGCCGTGGAGCGGCTGCGTCCGCTGTTCCGCACCGGCGAGTGCAGTGTGCTGCTCTTCCTGCCACTGGCCCATGTCTTCGGCCGGCTGGTGCAGGTCGCGCCCATGATGGCGCCGATCAAGCTGGGCCTGGTCCCGGACATCAAGCACCTCACCGACGAGCTGGCCAGCTTCCGGCCGACCCTGATCCTGGGCGTCCCGCGCGTCTTCGAGAAGGTGTACAACTCGGCCCGCGCCAAGGCGCAGGCCGACGGCAAGGGCAAGATCTTCGACAAGGCGGCGGACACCGCCATCGCGTACAGCAAGGCGCTGGACACCCCGTCGGGCCCGAGGCTCGGCCTGCGGATCAAGCACAAGGTGTTCGACAAGCTGGTCTACGGCAAGCTGCGCGCGGTGCTCGGCGGCCGGGGCGAGTACGCCATCTCCGGCGGCGCCCCGCTGGGCGAGCGGCTCGGGCACTTCTTCCGCGGCATCGGCTTCACGGTCCTGGAGGGCTACGGCCTGACCGAGACCTGTGCGGCGACCACGTTCAACCCGTGGGACCGGCAGAAGATCGGCACGGTCGGGCAGCCGCTGCCGGGCTCGGTGGTGCGGATCGCGGACGACGGCGAGGTGCTGCTGCACGGCGAGCATCTGTTCAAGGAGTACTGGAACAACCCGGCCGCGACCGCCGAGGCGCTGGCCGACGGCTGGTTCCACAGCGGTGACGTCGGCACCCTGGACGAGGACGGCTACCTCCGGATCACCGGCCGCAAGAAGGAGATCATCGTCACCGCGGGCGGCAAGAATGTCGCCCCGGCCGTGATCGAGGACCGCATCCGGGCGCACGCGCTGATCGCCGAGTGCATGGTGGTCGGCGACGGGCGGCCCTTCGTGGGCGCGCTGATCACCCTCGACGAGGAGTTCCTGGGCCGCTGGGCGGCCGACCACGGGAAGCCTGCCGGCTCTTCCGCGGTGTCCCTGGCCGGGGACGCGGATCTGCTCGCGGCGATCCAGAGTGCGGTGGATGACGGGAACGCGGCGGTGTCCAAGGCGGAGTCGGTGCGGAAGTTTCGGGTGCTGGCGTCTCAGTTCAGTGAGGAGTCGGGGCATTTGACTCCGTCGCTGAAGTTGAAGCGGAATGTTGTGGCCAAGGATTTCGCTGACGAGATCGAAGCGATCTATGCCAAGTAGGGCGCCTGTTGACGTGCCACCTGGGGTTCATGGGCGAGCACCGGTAGTTCGTGGTTGCTCGCGCAGTTCCCCGCGCCCCTGAAAGCCTTCTACAGCAGGTCTCTCAAATGTTCTGCCAGGAGGTCCCAGCGCCAGCGCTCCTCCACCCACTGTCTTCCCCGCTCGCCCATCCTTCTCCGTAGCTGGGGGTCGGCAAGGAGGGGGAGGATGTGGTCGGCCGTGTCCTCGGGGGAGTCGCCGTGGACGACCCAGCCGGTCTCGCCGTCGAGTACGGCGTCGGGGGCGCCGCCGGAGTCGCCGGCCACGACCGGGAGTCCGGTCGCGGAGGCTTCCAGATAGACGATGCCCAGGCCCTCCACGTCGAGGCCGCCGCGGCGGGTGCGGCAGGGCATGGCGAAGACATCACCGGCGCCGTAGTGCGCGGGCAGCGCGGACCAGGGGACGGGGCCCGTGAAGAACACGGAGTCGGTGACCCGGGTCTCGTGGGCGAGCCGGCGCAGGTCCTTCGCGTAGGGGCCGCCGCCCACGATCAGCAGGGCCGTGTCGGGCTGGTGGGCGAGTATCCGGGGCAGGGCGAGGATCAGGGTGTCCTGGCCCTTGCGCGGGACCAGCCGGGAGACGCAGACCACGACGGGCCGGTCGGTGAGGCCGAGGCGGGCGCGGATCTCGGCGCCGCCGGAACCCGGGTGGAAGGTCTTCTCATCGACACCCGGCGGCAGCTGGACCATGCGGGAGGCCGCCTCGGGGGTGAGCGCGGCGGCGATCCGGGAGCGGGTGTACTCGCCGAGATAGGTGAGGGTGTCGGTCTCCTCGCCGATCCGGCGCAGCAGTTGCCGGGCGGCGGGCAGCTGGGCCCAGCCCGCCTCGTGGCCGTGCGTGGTGGCCACCAGCCGCTCGGCCCCGGCCCCGCCCCGCCCCGGGGCCCGCCGTGCGCGCGGCCCCGCCTTGGGGCCGGCGTCCGGCAACGGCGACGGTTACGGAAATCGGTACGGCTATTGGCACGGTGACGGTTAGGGCAATCGGTACGGAAATCGGTACAGCGACTGGTACGCCAATCGGTGCAGCG
>NZ_JBHYUG010000078.1:0-982 GCF_042749375.1 Streptomyces sp. NPDC059477
TCCGAATCTCGGGCAGGTCACGGTGGGGGGGCCGGGGTGGGGATCGGGCGGGCGGCGTCCGGGCGCCCGGGCTTTGGCCCGGCTGCGGGGTCACCGGACGTGAGCGCCGCCGGGCGCCGGTAGGACCGGGCCGACGGCGGGCCGCAGGACGGTCACCGGTAGTTCACGAACTGAAGCGCGAAGTCGAAGTCCTGTCCCTTGAGCAGGGCGATGATGGCCTGGAGGTCGTCACGGCTCTTGGAGGTGACGCGCAGCTCATCGCCCTGGACCTGGGCCTTCACACCCTTGGGGCCCTCGTCACGGATGATCTTCGCGACCTTCTTGGCGTTCTCCTGGGAGATGCCCTCCTCGATCGACGCGAAGATCTTGTACTCCTTGCCCGAGAGCTGCGGCTCGCCCGCGTCGAGCGCCTTCAGGGAGATCCCGCGCTTGACCAGCTTGGACTGGAAGACGTCGAGAACGGCCTTGACCCGGTCCTCGGAGTTGGCCTCCATGAGGATCTTCTCCCCGGACCAGGCGATGGAGGCGCCGACGCCCTTGAAGTCGTAGCGCTGCGAGATCTCCTTGGCGGCCTGGTTGAGGGCGTTGTCGACCTCCTGCCGCTCGACCTTCGAGACGATGTCGAAACTGGAGTCGGCCATGTGCTGTGGCTCCTTGTATCAGGGGGCGAAACGGATGCGTCACGACGTACCGCGAGCGGGCGCCGAGCCCGGTGCGGAACCGGGTCCGCATCCGCACAAGCCTAGCCACCCACCTGGCCCGGAGCGCCGATCAATCGAGTGGCGGAGCACCCCTCGGCATCGGGTATTGTTTACGTCGTTGCCAGCGAGGACCGCCGAAAAGTGGTTCGAAAGGCAGCGTCCCCCGGCGGTGTGCCCGAGCGGCCAAAGGGAGCAGACTGTAAATCTGCCGGCTCAGCCTTCCCAGGTTCGAATCCTGGCGCCGCCACACGGAACAAAGGGTCCGTGACCTGTGATGATCA
>NZ_JBHYUG010000078.1:992-24631 GCF_042749375.1 Streptomyces sp. NPDC059477
CTACAGCGCGGGGCCCCCGCCGGCGCGTCGGCTCGCGGGGCCGGGCCCCCCGCACCCCGGGCCGGGAGCGCGCGCATCACAGGTCACGGACCCTTTGCCGTGTCCGCGCTCCATGCTCCGTTGTCGGCCGGGTGCGGGGGCGATGTCAGTGGGGGCGGGCAGACTGGGGGTATGTCGTCGCGTCGCAGGAAGTGTGCCGAGTGCCTTCGCGAGATCGCTGTCGTCGCGGGGCGGTTCGCGCGGCACGACCCGCCCGGAACACGGGAGAGCGGGCGGCTCGTCTCGTGTCCGGGATCGCGCAGACCGGCGCAACTCGGAGCCGTGCAACCGGGCTTGGACGGCTATGTCCTGCCGGAGTTCTCCGGGCAGTTGCCGCTCTTCTAGCGGGAGCGGGGGGTCGGCGGCGTCAGTTTCCCGCCACCGACTTGACCGCCACCGCCACCGGCGTCGAGCCGCTGATCAGTTCGAGGGTCAGACCGGCCGTCGCGGGGGTCTCCAGAAGTTCCACCAGTACGGTGGCCACGTCGTCGCGGGAGATCGAGCCGCGGCCGGTGTGCGCCTCCAGCCGGACAAGGCCGTTGCCGGCGTCGTTCGTGAGGGCACCGGGGCGCAGGATCGTCCAGTCCAGGGCGTCCAGGCCCCGCACATAGGCGTCGGCCGCGCCCTTGGCACGCAGATAGCGGTCGAAGATCTCGTCGCCCGGGTGCCCGGGGTCGGCGCCGTAGGACGACACGACGATGAAGCGCCGCACGCCCGCGCGGACCGCCGCGTCGGCGAACAGCACCGCGGCACCTTTGTCCACCGTGTCCTTGCGGGCCGCGCCGCTGCCCGGACCGGCGCCCGCCGCGAACACCGCCGCGTCCGCTCCTTGAAGATGCGCCGCGACCTCCTCGACCGACGCCGACTCCAGGTCCACCAGAACCGGTTCGGCGCCCACCGCCCGCAGGTCGTCGCCCTGTTCCACTCGGCGGACGATGCCCGCGACCTCGTACCCGCGCGCGGAGAGCAAGCGCTCCAGCCGCAGCGCGATCTGACCATGACCACCAGCAATCACCATGCGCATGTCTTCGACCGTACGCCCGCACCGCGGCATTTGCCGCACGCCTTTCGCACGGCGCACCGGGCACGCGACTCACGGCAGCGCCCCACGCCTCACGTTGCGCGCCCCTCGCACTCCCCACACCCCCGCACTCCTGCCGCCGCCCCCGTCACGACAACTCCCCCCGCCCCTGCCGGGGGAGACCCAACTCCGCAGCCGCCGCGGAGTTGCAGTACTCGCGGACCGCGCTGGTGCGCGCCACCACGCGCCCCTTGTGCACCACGATGCGGCTGTAGGCCAGGGAGAGCGCGCCGGAGAGGCGGTCGCCACGCACGGCCAGCAGCTCGGCGGGGAAACCGGCCTCCACACGGACCTCGGGGAGGCCGAGTGCCGCGCGGGCGGCGGAGCTGACGCAGTCGTAGGCGTCCTCGGGGCGCAGACCCTCACGGGAGGCCAGGAGGTACGCGGCCTCCAGGGGGTCGCCGCGGCCGACCGGGTTGGACACATCGCGCAGGGCGCCGCCGCCCGCGGCGACCCGGACACCGGCGGCGCGCAGCAGCCGTACCGGAGCAGTGCCCGTGCCCCGGCGGTCGAGGCCGCCGCAGCCGCCCTGGGGCAGGCAGACCACCGTCACCCCGGCGGCGGCCAACTGGTCGGCGCTGCGCGAGGCCAGGTCGGACGGGAGGTCGCCGAGGCCCCCGCACGGGCCCAGCGTCACCCCCGGCCGCAGGCCGCCGGCCATCGCGGCGAGCCGGGACAGCCGGGCCGGGTCGGCGGCGTCGGTGTGCAGGTCGACCGGGCAGCCGTGCTCGGAGGCCACGTCCAGGACCGCCTCGACGTAGCCCGTCGGGTCCGGGTCCAGGTCGGGGCAGCCGCCCACCACCGAGGCGCCCATCTTCACGGCGTCCCGCAGCATCGCCAGCCCGTCCGCGCCCGCCAGGCCGGTCAGCACGCGCGGCACCGCCACCGTGGTCAGTTCGGCGAGCCCGCGCAGTGAACGCCGGGCCTGCAACACCGCCTCCAGCGCGCCCAGCCCCTGGACGTCGCCCACGCGCACATGCGCCCGCAAGACGGTGGCGCCGTGCCCGAGTTGCAGCAGCGCCGCCTCCGTGGCGCGGCGCTGGACATCCCCGGGGTGGTACGAGACCGGGCCGTCCTCGTCGGCGGTGAGGGCGGTGTCGGCGTGGGCGTGGGGTTCGGCGGGGGCGGGCAGCAGCAGATAGCCGGTGAGGTCCACACGCGTGCCGCAGCTGCGGCCACCGCCCAGGCTGCCCGCCGTGCCGACCGCCTCGATCCGGCCGCCGCCCAGCCGTACGTCCACGGTCCGGCCGTCCGTGAGCCGGGCGCCGCACAGGAGCAGCGACGCGGTGTCGTTCGACGCCCAAGCCCCCGGCGAACATCCCGGTGAGCTGGGGGAAGGGCCTGATGACAAGGGCCCTGATGACAAGGGCGATGACGACGGCTGCGTACCGGGGGCGGAATCGGCGATGGATTCGGAGGCCCCTTCGGCCGGTTCTTCGGTCGGCCCTTCGGACGCCGCTTCAGACGTCCCTGCGGATGCCGATTCCGACGCCGATCGGGAGGGCGATGGAGCGGGCGACGGGGGCGCTTCGGATGCAGAGCCGGACACCGAGCCGGAGGCGGCGTCGGACGCGGAGTCGGGGGGCGAACCTGGCGGCGAATCGGGCGAGTGGGGCGGCTGCGGCTGACTGTCGGGCATCGCGCTCCAGTGGCTCGTTTCTGTGGGCCGGGGCGTGTGGTTCCCGCTGTGCGGCTCTGGCCGTGTGCCGCCGCGCAAGATCACACAGAGTGAGTCGAGCCTAGGGTGGCGATCCGCGCGTCACGGGGAGGAGCGCAATAGTCGTACCGGTGTGGTTGTACCGGCGGGAGAGGCTTTTGAGGTGCCCGGGACAGGGGCGAATCGGGGCCGGGGCGGGGCCGGTACGAGGCGGGGACGAAGGCCGCGTTCGGGGCGGACGGGCCCGGCGAAACGGATTTGGGTGAACGGCTGCCGAGCGTGTAATGTCTTCATCGCTCGCCCCAATAGCTCAGTCGGCAGAGCGTCTCCATGGTAAGGAGAAGGTCAACGGTTCGATTCCGTTTTGGGGCTCTGGTGTGTGCGGTTCCCGTCGTAAGGCGGGGCCCGACCGCATCACAGCGGTGTAGCTCAGTCGGTAGAGCAAGCGGCTCATAATCGCTGTGTCACCGGTTCAAGTCCGGTCACCGCTACTGACAGTAGCCGATTGCGGGGTCGGTCCTTCGATCGGCTACTCTTTTATGCGTTCAACCTTCCTATCCCGTCAAGGAGCACTCACGTGGCTGCCACCGACGTCCGCCCGAAGATCACGCTGGCCTGCGTGGAGTGCAAGGAGCGGAACTACATCACCAAGAAGAACCGGCGTAACAACCCGGACCGACTGGAGATGAAGAAGCACTGCCCGCGTTGCAACGCGCACACAGCGCACCGCGAGACGCGCTGAATCAGGCTCGTACACGAGGCCGTCCCCGCAGTCAGGGGGCGGCCTCGTGTCGTTTGACAGGCCGGTGGACGACGGGCCGGCGCAGAGGCCGTGGCCCGGCGGCCGTGACAGCAGACATCAGGAGGTCCGGAGCCATGGCGCTCGACCAGTCCTTCGTGGGCCGGAGCTACCCGCCCACCGAGCCCTACGAGGTGGGCCGGGAGAAGATCCGTGAATTCGCGGAGGCGGTGGGCGACGCCAATCCGGCCTACACGGATCCCGAGGCCGCCAAGGCGCTCGGTCACCCGGATGTGATCGCGCCGCCGACCTTTGTGTTCGCGATCAGCTTCAAGGCCGCCGGAGAGGTCGTCGCGGATCCGCAACTGGGCCTCGACTACAGCCGTGTGGTGCACGGCGATCAGAAGTTCTCCTACGTCCGTCCCGTCCGCGCGGGCGACCGGCTGACCGTGACCTCGACCATCGAGGCGATCAAGTCCATGGCCGGCAACGACATCCTGGACATCCGCGGTGAGGTGTACGACGAGGCCGGCGAGCACGTCGTGACCGCCTGGACCAAGCTCGTGGCCCGCGCGGCCGGGGAGGCGTGAGCACGATGACCGCCAAGATCGCCTATGCCGACGTAGAGGTCGGCACCGAGCTGCCCGCCCAGAGCTTCCCCGTGACCCGCGCCACCCTGGTCCGGTACGCGGGGGCCTCCGGGGACTTCAACCCGATCCACTGGAACGAGAAGTTCGCCAAGGAGGTCGGGCTGCCGGACGTCATCGCCCATGGCATGTTCACCATGGCCGAGGCGATCCGCGTGGTGACCGACTGGACCGGTGACCCGGGGTCGATCGTGGAGTACGGCGTCCGCTTCACCAAGCCGGTCGTCGTCCCGAACGACGACGAGGGCGCCCTGATCGAGGTCTCCGGCAAAGTCGCGGTCAAGCTCGACGACAACACCGTGCGCGTGGATCTGACGGCGACCAGCGCCGGGCAGAAGGTGCTCGGCATGTCTCGGGCGGTTGTCCGGCTGGGTTGAGGCGTACGCAGAGGTCAGCGGTAAGGGGCGTTCGCCATGGCGAGTGCCCCTTACTCGTCCCCTTACCCGTACCCGTACCGGCAGCCCTTGCCTCTCCCTCTCTCCCCTTGACCAAGTTAGTGATTGAGTACTAACTTAGCTGTATGGCCAGGATGAGTGCAGAAGAGCGGCGGGAGAGTGTCATCCGCGCGGCGGCGCAGGAATTCGCCCGCGGTGGCTACTACGGCACCTCCACCGAGACGATCGCCAAGAAGGTCGGCGTCTCGCAGCCGTATCTCTTCCGGCTCTTCCCGGGCAAGAAAGCGATCTTTCTCGCGACCGTCCATCGGTGCATGGACGACATCATCCGGACCTTCGAGGAGGTGTCCGACGGGCTGGAGGGCGCGGAGGCCATGACCGCCATGGCGAACGCCTATGCCCGGCTGGTCACCGAGGACCCCGACCGGCTGCTGATGCAGATGCAGATGTATGTCACGGTCGCTGCCGCCGAACAGGCCGGTGACCATGAATTGGGTGAGGCGGTGCGGGCCGGCTGGATGCGGCTGTGGGACATCGTGCACCTTCCGCTCGGCGCGGACGTCACCGAGACGACGAATTTCATGGCGCGCGGCATGCTCATCAACTCGCTGGTCGCGATGGGATTCCCGCCCGAGCACCGGGTCTGGGCGGGGTTGTATCCGTCCGCGCAGGATGCCGGTCGTCTGGAGATCTGAGGGTCCCGCCCGCGCGGGCGGGGAACATGAGGGTCTTGCTTTGCCGCTGTTGCCGTCGATTCTTCCATGATCGGTAAAGGTAGTTAGCAATAACTAATTGACCAATCCGCCTCGGCGGGGTCGGTCATCTCCCTTTCCCCACCCCTCTGACCTCCGAGTTTAGTAATCGATCACTAATCAATCAGTCAAGAGATCCGTCGTCTCACTGGGGGAGCGATGTCACAGCACAACGCCAAGGGCTATCAGACACAAGGGCGCGGCGCGCCGGGCGTACGTCGTGGAGGCATGGGCTGGGCGCTGGCCATCACCGGTGTCGCGGGGTTCATGGCGGCCCTGGACAACCTCGTCGTCACCACCGCGCTGCCTTCGATCCGCGAGGACCTCGGGGGCGCGCTGCACGATCTGGAGTGGACGGTGAGCGCCTACACGCTCACGTTCGCCGTGCTGCTGATGTTCGGCGCGGCGCTGGGGGACCGGTTCGGGCGGCGGCGGATGTTCATGGGCGGGCTCGCCCTGTTCACCGTCGCGTCCGCCGCCGCGGCGCTCGCGCCCGGCATCGACGCGCTGATCGCCGCCCGCGCGGTGCAGGGCGTGGGCGCGGCCGTCATGATGCCGCTGACGCTGACCCTGCTCACGGCGGCCGTTCCGGTCGAGAAGCGGGGAATGGCGTACGGCATATGGGGAGCCGTGAACGGGCTCGCCGTCGCCTCCGGGCCGCTCATCGGCGGCACGCTCACCGAACATGTGTCCTGGCAGTGGATCTTCTGGCTGAACGTTCCGCTGGGCATCGCCCTGCTGCCGCTGGCCCGGCTGCGGCTCGCCGAGTCGTACGGCACCGGCGCCCCGCTCGACATCCGCGGCACCCTGCTCGCCAGCGGCGGACTCTTCGGGATCGTGTTCGGGCTGGTGCGCGGGCCCGCCGAAGGCTGGACCGGCACCCCCGTGCTGCTCGGGCTGTTCGGCGGTGGTGCGCTGCTCGCCGGGTTCGTGCTGCACGGCAGTCGCGCCGCCGCGCCGATGCTGCCCATGCGGCTGTTCCGGTCGCGCGCGTTCGCCGGGATCAACGCGGCGAGCATGCTGATGTTCCTCGGCATGTTCGGGTCGATCTTCCTGCTCAGCCAGTACATGCAGGGCGTGCTCGGCTACTCGCCCACCGAGGCGGGCCTCAGGATGCTGCCCTGGACCGCCATGCCGATGCTCGTCGCGCCCCTCGCCGGCATCCTGTCCGACCGGATCGGCGGGCGGCCCGTCGTCGCCGCGGGGCTCTTCCTCCAGGCGGCCGGGCTCGGCTATCTCGCGACCGTGGTGACCGCCGACGCGTCCTATGCCGGCCAGTTGCCCGGGCTGATCCTCAGCGGCATCGGCATGGCCCTCTTCTTCGCGCCGGCCTCCGCCCTCGTCATGGCGAGCGTCGTCACCAAGGAGCAGGGCATCGCCTCCGGCGCCAACAACGCGCTGCGCGAGGTCGGCGGCGCGCTCGGCATCGCCATCATGTCCTCGATCTTCGCGGCCCAGGGCGGCTACGAGAGCGCCCAGAGCTTTGTCGACGGGCTCCGGCCCGCCCTTGTCGTCGGCGCGGCGCTGGTCGCCCTGGCGGGCGCCGCCGCCCTGGTGATCCCGTCCCGGCGGGCCGCGGGCGCGGGCCCGGGCGGCGCCGACACGGCCCCCGCGCGCGTGGCGGCCGACCGGCTCGCCGACACGGTCTCCCGCTGACCCTCCGACCCGTTGGCCCTCCGACCCATCGGCTCTCCGGCCCGCCCGGTCCGGGTGACCTGTCCGACCGTCTGATCCAGGTGACCGCTCCGATCCACCCGCATCGCCCATCCACCCCACCCCACCGGCTTCACCCGAGAGGAGCCCGTCATGCCCACCCTTCCCTGGACCGTTCCCAACCCGCCGCCTCCCGCGTCCGACGTGTACGTCTTCGCGTCCCGCTTCGAGACCCGCACGCTGTGGGGCGCCCTGTGCTTCTTCGCCCGTACGCCGCGGGTGTGGCGGCAGGTGAGCCATGCGCCCGGCGCCCACGGGGCCACCCTCAAGGCGCAGATCCTCAAGCGGACCTTCTGGACGCTGTCCGCGTGGGAGTCACCCCAGGCGCTCAGGGAGTTCGCCCGTTCCGGCCCGCACGCGCCGACCGCCCGGGGCCTCGCACCCCGGATGCGTGACGCCGCGTTCGCCACCTGGACGACCTCCGGCGACCGGCTGCCGGTGACCTGGGAGGAGGCCCGACGGCAGCTGTCGTCGGCCCAGGCGCCCGCATCCCAGGCGTCCTCGTCATCAGCGTCAGCGTCCTCGTCATAGGGCGACACGCCGGACAGGAGGGCCGTACGACACCTTCGTGCGGCCCTCCACGCGCGCGTGCCGCGCATTTCGCGTACGCCGCTGTCCTGGCACGGCGTTGTCAGTGCCGTCTCGTAGTCTTGGGCGCGTGCAGGAACTCCACGATGCCCCGCTCGCCCCGCTGACCACCTTCCGGCTGGGCGGCCCCGCGACCCGGCTGGTCACCGCGACGACGGACGCCGAGGTGATCGACACGGTCCGGGCGGCCGACGCCTCCGGTACGCCGCTGCTGTTGATCGGCGGCGGATCCAACCTGGTCGTCTCGGACAAGGGCTTCGACGGCACCGCCCTGCGCATCGCCACCCGCGGGTTCGCCCTGTCCGGTACGCGGCTGGAAGTGGCCGCCGGTGAGGTGTGGACCGACGCCGTCACCCGCGTGGTGGACGCCGGGCTCGCCGGGATCGAGTGCCTGGCCGGCATCCCGGGCTCGGCGGGCGCGACCCCGATCCAGAACGTGGGGGCGTACGGCCAGGAGGTCTCCTCCACCATCACCGAGGTGCTCGCCTACGACCGCCGCGCGGGCGAGACGGTCACGCTCACCAACGCGGAATGCGCCTTCTCCTACCGGCACAGCCGCTTCAAGGACGACCCCGAGCGGTATGTCGTCCTGCGGGTCCGCTTCGCGCTGGAGGACGCGGGCGGGCTCTCCGCGCCGCTGAAGTACGCCGAGACCGCCCGCGCGCTGGGCGTCGAGGCGGGGGAGCGCGTGCCGCTCGCCGACGCGCGCGAGACCGTGCTGAAGCAGCGGGCCGGGAAAGGCATGGTCCTGGACGCCGAGGACCATGACACCTGGTCGGCCGGTTCGTTCTTCACCAACCCGATCCTCACCGACGCCGACTTCGCGGCCTTCCACGCGCGCGTGCGGGAACGGCTCGGCGACGACGCGGCACCGCCCGCCTATGCGGCGGGGGAGGGCCGCACCAAGACCTCCGCGGCCTGGCTGATCGACAAGGCCGGCTTCACCAAGGGCTATGGCAGCGGCCCGGCCCGGATCTCCACCAAGCACACCCTCGCCCTCACCAACCGGGGCGAGGCCACCACCGAGGACCTCCTCGCCCTCGCCCGCGAGGTCGTCGCCGGAGTGCGGGACGCCTTCGGGATCACGCTGGTCAACGAGCCGGTGACGGTCGGCGTCAGCCTGTAGGGGGCGCGGTGGTCCGGCAAAGGAGCAGGTCAGTACGCCACCCCCACCCCCTGCTTCACCGTCCCCGGGTCCGTCACCGCCGCCAGCATCGCGTGTGCCACGTCCGCGCGGCCCAGGAAGCGGCCCTTGCGCGGGAAGCCGCCGACGACCGTGCGGTAGACGCCGGTGAGCGGCTTGTCCTGGAGGCGGGGCGGTCGTACGACCGTCCAGTCCGTGGCGCTGCGGGCCAGCTCCGCCTCCGTCTCCCGCAGGTCGGCGTACACGTCCTTCAGGACGGCGGAGACGACGCCGAGCACCGCCCGGTCCAGCGGCCCTTCGCCCTCCGCCTTCGGACCGACCGGTGCGGCGCTGACCACCACCAGCCGCCGGACCCCCTCCGCCTCCATCGCGCGCAGCACCATACGGGTCAGGCGGCTCGTGATCCCGGCGTCCTTGCGGCTGCGGGCGCCGAGCCCGGACAGCACGGCGTCGCGCCCGGCGACCGCGGCCCGCAGCGCCTGGGGATCGCCGAGGTCCGCGCGGAACACCTCCAGACCCGTACCGGTCACCGGCAGCCGCGCGGGATCCCGTACCACCGCGGTGACCTGGTGGCCCGATGCCAGGGCCTGGCGGACGATCTCGCGGCCGACGCCGCCGGTCGCGCCGAAAACGGTCAGCTTCATGACGTACTCCGTACTCCCGTGGAGCGCCTGAGCGGGTGAGTGAACACTCACCCCTTGTCCGCTCCCAGGGTGGGTAAGTGCTCACCCACCCGTCAAGTGCGGGCAGCCCAGTGGGCCCGGTGGGTGTGGAGAGAGCAGAGGCTGGAGGGAGTGCGACCCTTGGGTGTCATGCAGCAGAGACCGGCCCGCGCCCGCATCCTCGACGCCGCCCATGAGCTGATGCTCTCGGTGGGGCTGGCCCGCGCCACGACCAAGGAGATCGCCAGGGCGGCCGGGTGTTCCGAGGCGGCGCTGTACAAGTACTTCGCCAACAAGGAAGAGCTGTTCATCAAGGTGCTCACCGAGCGGCTGCCACGGCTGACGCCCCTGCTGAGCGCGCTCGCCGCCGAGCCGGGCGGGGGCTCGCTGGAGGAGAACCTGACCGAGATCGCCCGCCAGGCGTCGCTGTTCTACGAGCAGAGCTTCCCGATCGCCGGGTCCCTGTACGCCGAGACCCAGCTCAAGCGGCGGCACGACACGGCGATGCGCGAGATGGGGCTCGGGCCGCACCTCGTCATCCGGGACCTGGAGACCTATCTGCGCGCCGAGCGCGTGGCGGGCCGGGTGCGTGCCGACGCGGACACCTTCGCCGCCGCCTCCCTGCTGCTCGGCGCGTGCGCCCAGCGCGCGTTCGCCTACGACGCCACCCAGGACGGCGTACGGCCCCCGGTGGACGACTTCGCTCGCCGGATCTCCCGCACCCTGATCGCCGCGATAGCGGCCTGACGGCCCGCCCGCCAGCCGCTCCCGCACCGGCCGCAAGCCGGCAGTCCGCCGTCACCACCCAGCCGGTCACCACCGAGCCGATTACCGCCCAGCACACCATCAGCCCGTCACCGGGCAGCCGGCCGTCGGCCCGGCCGGTCACCGGGGCGACCAGAAGGCGGCCGGTCAGCGGCCGGCCCGTCACCACCCAGCCGGTCCCCCTCACCCAGCCGCCAGTCAGTCACCGGGCAGCCGGCCGTCGGCCGGTCAGGGCCCACCTTGACGGTCGTCGGCCAGTCGTGGCCCGCCCCGTCACGGCCCCGCCCCACCGTTCGACGCCGCTCACGGCCCCCGCCCGTCGTCGGCCGCTCACGGCCCACCCCGTCCTCGTCAGCCGGCCGTCAGCCACTCGTCAACCCCCGCCAGCAGCTCCCGCTTCTCCCTCTCCGGTGCCGCCGACGCCCGGATCGACTGCCGGGCCAGCTCCGCCAGCTCGGCGTCCGAGAAGCCGTGGTACTCGCGGGCCACGTCGTACTGGGCGGCCAGCCGGGAGCCGAAGAGCAGCGGGTCGTCGGCGCCCAGCGCCAGCGGGACACCGGCGTCGAAGAGGGCGCGCAGCGGGACGTCCTCCGGCTTCTCGTACACCCCGAGCGCCACATTGGAGGTCGGGCACACCTCGCAGGTGATCTGCCGGTCCGCGAGCCGCTTGACCAGCCGCGCGTCCTCCGCCGCCCGCACCCCGTGCCCCAGCCGGTCCGCGTGCAGATCGTCCAGGCAGTCGCGCACCGACGACGGACCGGTCAGCTCGCCGCCGTGCGGCGCCGACAGCAGCCCGCCCTCGCGCGCGATGTGGAACGCCCGGTCGAAGTCCCGCGCCATGCCCCGGCGCTCGTCGTTGGACAGCCCGAACCCGACCACGCCCCGGTCCGCGTACCGCACCGCGAGACGGGCGAGCGTGCGCGCGTCCAGCGGATGCCGCATCCGGTTCGCCGCCACCAGCACCCGCATCCCGAGCCCGGTCTCCCGGCCCGCCGTCTCCACCGCGTCCAGGATGATCTCCAGCGCCGGGATCAGCCCGCCCAGCCGGGGCGCGTACGACGTCGGGTCGACCTGGATCTCCAGCCAGCCCGAACCGTCCTTGAGGTCCTCCTCGGCGGCCTCCCGCACCAGCCGCTGGATGTCCTCCGGGTCCCGCAGGCAGGAGCGCGCGGCGTCGTACAGCCGCTGGAAGCGGAACCAGCCCCGTTCGTCCGTGGCCCGCAGCTTCGGCGGTTCGCCGCTGACCAGGGACTCGGTCAGCACGTCGGGCAGCCGCACCCCGTGCTTGTCGGCCAGTTCCAGCAGGGTCGCCGGGCGCATCGAGCCGGTGAAGTGCAGATGCAGATGGGCCTTCGGGAGAGCGGAGACATCACGTACACGTTCCATTCCAGGATCCTGCCGCACCGCCCGCGCGTGTCGGTAGCGCTTTCCCCGTTCGTGGTCTTGCTCGCACGAAGAAATGGGCCGCCTCCCCCGAGGGGAAACGGCCCATCCATACATACGTGCGAGTCAGTCGCGTGCCTCCGCCAGCAGCTTCTGGATCCGGCTGACGCCCTCGACCAGGTCCTCGTCACCGAGCGCGTACGACAGCCGCAGATAGCCCGGGGTGCCGAACGCCTCGCCCGGGACCACCGCGACCTCGACCTCCTCCAGGATGAGCGCGGCCAGCTCGACCGTGTCCTGCGGGCGCTTGCCGCGGATCTCCTTGCCGATCAGCGCCTTCACCGACGGGTACGCGTAGAACGCGCCCTCGGGCTCGGGGCAGACCACGCCGTCGATCTCGTTGAGCATCCGCACGATCGTCCTGCGGCGCCGGTCGAACGCCTCGCGCATCTCCTCGACGGCCGTCAGGTCACCGGAGACGGCGGCCAGCGCGGCGGCCTGGGAGACGTTGGCGACATTGGACGTGGCGTGCGACTGGAGGTTCGTCGCGGCCTTGACGACGTCCTTGGGGCCGATGATCCAACCCACCCGCCAGCCGGTCATGGCGTACGTCTTGGCCACGCCGTTGACCACGATGCACTTGTCGCGCAGCTCGGGCAGCAGGGCCGGCAGCGACGGGGCCGTGGCACCGCCGTAGACCAGGTGCTCGTAGATCTCGTCGGTCAGCACCCACAGGCCGTGCTCCAGCGCCCAGCGGCCGATGGCCTCGGTGTCCTCGCGGGAGTAGACCGCGCCGGTCGGGTTGGAGGGGGAGACGAAGAGGACGACCTTCGTCCGGTCCGTGCGGGCCGCCTCCAGCTGCTCGACGCTGACCCGGTAGCCGGTCGTCTCGTCGGCGACGACCGGGACCGGGACACCGCCGGCCAGCCGGATGGACTCCGGGTAGGTGGTCCAGTACGGCGCCGGGACGATGACCTCGTCGCCCGGGTCGAGGATCGCGGCGAACGCCTCGTAGATCGCCTGCTTGCCGCCGTTGGTGACGAGGATCTCCGACACGTCGGGCTCGTAACCGGAGTCGCGCAGCGTCTTCGCGGCGAGGGCGGCCTTCAGCTCGGGCAGGCCGCCGGCCGGCGTGTAGCGGTGGTACTTGGGGTTCTTGCACGCCTCGACGGCGGCCTCGACGATGTAGTCCGGCGTCGGGAAGTCGGGCTCACCCGCGCCGAAGCCGATGACGGGACGCCCGGCGGCCTTCAGGGCCTTCGCCTTGGCGTCCACGGCGAGGGTGGCGGACTCGGAGATCGCCCCGACGCGGGCGGAGACCCGGCGCTCGGTGGGAGGGGTTGCAGCGCTCATGGGTCCCATGGTTTCAGACCCGAAACCTGCCCGGCACGCGGGTTTCATCTACTGAACAGGATCGGTCCGGCCCCAGAACATCCGTCCGGACCCGCCGCATGGCCAGGTGATCTTCCGGTGATTCGTGCCCGAACCCGTACGGACAGCGCTCCCACGGGCGCATTCTGTTCGACGCCCGGCCCCGGAACACGTACACTCTCACCTCGTTGGCTTTCAGCGGGCCGCGCTCACCCGGTGCACACCGAGCACCCGGGCGGATGCGGTACGTTGGGGGGCACGCAAAGGGTCGTAGCTCAATTGGTAGAGCACTGGTCTCCAAAACCAGCGGTTGGGGGTTCGAGTCCCTCCGGCCCTGCTTCACGCATCACCAGGATGTGTGCGCAGGTATCTACAGCATTGCACCGCCGTGCGGCTCGGACCGGGCGCGGCACGGCCACGACCCGGGACCAGGTGAGGATGAATGACGGACGCCGTGGGCTCCATCGACACGCCTGATGCCCAGGATGAGACGCCGGAGTCGAAGAAGAAGACTCGTAAGGGCGGCAAGCGTGCGAAGAAGGGCCCCTTCAAGCGGTTCGCGCTGTTCTACCGTCAGGTCGTCGCCGAACTTCGCAAGGTCGTCTGGCCGACGCGTAATCAGCTGACCACGTACACCACCGTGGTGATCATCTTCGTTGTGATCATGATCGGCCTCGTTACTCTGATTGACTATGGCCTTGACCACGCAGCGAAGTACGTCTTCGGCTGAGTTGAGAGCGAAGGGCGCCCTGACCGGCGCCCCTTTCGCGTGTTCCACCCCCATGTATCCAGGAAGAAGCCACCGTGTCTGACGCCAACCTGAACGAGTCCCGCGAACCGGACGAGTCCGTGGAGGACGAGCTCGACATCGTTGAGGGCGCGGACGAGGAGCTGGACGAGGCCGAGGCTGCCGACGCCGAGGCGGGCGAGCCGGCCGAGGAGGCCGCCGTCCACGCCGAGGACGAGGACACCGACGAGGCGGACGACGCCGACGAGGCATCCGAGGACGCCGAGGACGAGGCCGACGCGGAAGCCGCCGCTGAGCCGGAGCCCGAGCTGGACCCGGTCACCAAGCTCCGCGAGGAGCTGCGGGTACTGCCCGGCGAGTGGTACGTGATCCACACCTACGCCGGTTACGAGAACCGCGTGAAGACCAACCTGGAGCAGCGCGCCGTCTCGCTGAACGTCGAGGACTACATCTTCCAGGCCGAGGTGCCGCAGGAAGAGGTCGTCCAGATCAAGAACGGCGACCGCAAGACGATCAAGCAGAACAAGCTCCCGGGCTATGTCCTGGTCCGTATGGACCTGACCAACGAGTCCTGGGGTGTCGTCCGCAACACCCCCGGCGTCACCGGCTTCGTGGGCAACGCCTACGACCCGTACCCGCTGACCCTGGACGAGATCGTCAAGATGCTCGCCCCGGAGGCCGAGGAGAAGGCCGCGCGTGAGGCCGCCGAGGCCGAGGGCAAGCCCATGCCGCAGCGCAAGGTCGAGGTCCAGGTGCTGGACTTCGAGGTCGGCGACTCGGTCACCGTCACCGACGGCCCCTTCGCCACCCTCCAGGCCACGATCAACGAGATCAACGCCGACTCCAAGAAGGTCAAGGGCCTGGTGGAGATCTTCGGCCGGGAGACGCCGGTCGAGCTGTCGTTCGACCAGATCCAGAAGAACTGACGGCCACCGAGCGGCCACCCAGAGCTGAGAAACAGCCCCTGTACGGCGGGATTCCCGCCGGGCGGGGGCTGTTCTGTCGGTGGGGGCCCCGCGGGTCCGGCCGGGACCCGGGGCTCGTTTTGGGGACCTGGCGGGTTACCCGTTATCGTGGGGCGGTATGCCTCCATCCGGCTGATCGTGACGATCGCCGAACGGATGGGGCTCGAACCTCTCACTAGGACCCGGAGAGAGCAATGCCTCCCAAGAAGAAGAAGGTCACGGGGCTGATCAAGCTCCAGATCCAGGCCGGTGCCGCCAACCCGGCGCCGCCGGTCGGCCCCGCGCTGGGTCAGCACGGCGTGAACATCATGGAGTTCTGCAAGGCCTACAACGCCGCGACCGAGTCGCAGCGCGGTTGGGTCATCCCGGTGGAGATCACGGTCTACGAGGACCGTTCCTTCACCTTCATCACGAAGACCCCGCCGGCCGCGAAGATGATCCTCAAGGCCGCGGGCGTGGAGAAGGGCTCCGGCGAGCCGCACAAGACCAAGGTCGCGAAGATCACCCGCGACCAGGTCCGTGAGATCGCCACCACCAAGATGCCCGACCTCAACGCCAACGACCTGGACGCCGCAGCGAAGATCATCGCCGGCACCGCCCGTTCCATGGGCATCACGGTCGAGGGCTGATCCCCACCATCCCAGGCAGCAGAAGTGGCAGGGCCGGCTCGGCCCGGACCACGACTCCTAAGAGAACCCAGGAGCAGTAGTGAGCAAGCGCAGCAAGTCTCTCCGCGCTGCGGACGCCAAGATCGACCGGGAGAAGCTCTACGCCCCGCTCGAAGCCGTCCGTCTCGCCAAGGAGACCTCCACGACCAAGTTCGACGGCACCGTCGAGGTCGCCTTCCGTCTGGGTGTCGACCCGCGCAAGGCCGACCAGATGGTCCGTGGCACCGTGAACCTCCCGCACGGCACCGGTAAGACCGCCCGGGTCCTGGTCTTCGCGACCGGCGACCGTGCCGAGGCCGCGCGTGCCGCGGGCGCCGACATCGTCGGCTCCGACGAACTGATCGACGAGGTGTCGAAGGGGCGGCTGGACTTCGACGCCGTCGTCGCCACCCCGGACCTCATGGGCAAGGTCGGCCGCCTCGGCCGGGTCCTCGGCCCCCGTGGTCTGATGCCGAACCCGAAGACCGGCACCGTCACCCCGGACGTCGTCAAGGCCGTCACCGAGATCAAGGGCGGCAAGATCGAGTTCCGCGTCGACAAGCACTCGAACCTGCACTTCATCATCGGCAAGGCGTCCTTCGACGACACCAAGCTGGTGGAGAACTACGGCGCCGCGCTGGACGAGATCCTCCGTCTGAAGCCGTCCGCCGCCAAGGGCCGCTACATCAAGAAGGCCTCCATCACCACCACGATGGGCCCCGGCGTCCCGGTCGACCCCAACCGCACCCGCAACCTCCTCACCGAGGAGGACCCGGCCGCCGTCTGATCCGACGGCGATCGTGCGTCAGCAGTGCACGACGGGCCCCGCAGCCTTCCCGGCGCGGGGCCCGTCGTGCGTTCGAGGGGTGGCCGTCGGGGCGGTTTTTCCCACCCGTCCGCCGATGGCCTGAGCTAACGTGCGAGGACAGGACCGACTCGGGGGGCACGGATGAAGCGGGTGATCGCCGGGGCCGTGGCCGCGCTGCTCGGACTGGCCGGGTGCACGTCCGGCGCCACCCCCGACCCGCCGCCCGACACGAGCCACCACCCCTCCCAGCGCGCCGCCGACCCCGCCGAGCTACGGGCCGCCGCGGCGGCCACCGCGAAGGCCCGCTCCGCGCGCGTGGAGGCCGCCACGACCGTCGGCAGCTCCATCGAGCTGACCTCCGAGGGCACCCTCGCCTGGGACGACGGGCTGACCGGCACCCTGACCATCACCTACACCGGCGGCACCCTGGCCGACACCATGCGGGAGCTGGGCACCACGTCGATGGAGGCCCGCTATCTGCCGGACGCCTACTACGCGCGCATGGGCGACGAATTCGCCGCGCGGGCCGGCGGCAAGCACTGGGTGCGCTATCCCTGGGGCGATCTGGACGAGCTGGGCGGAGTCTCCGGGTCGTACGTCAGTGAGCAGCTCCGCAGTGCCACGCCGGATCAGTCGGTGACGTTCCTGCTCGCCGCGGACGAGGTGAGCGAGGTGGGCGCGGAGCGGGTTCGCGGGGTGGACACCACGCACTACTCGGCCACCTCACAGGTCTCCGACCTGGCCGACACCGAGCTGCGCGAGCGGCTGGCGCGGGCCGGGGTGGCCACCCAGAGCGTCGACATCTGGGTCGACGAGCGAGACCTGGTGGTCAAGAAGGTGGAGAAGGGCGAGGCCGCCGCCGGTGAGCTGACCCAGACCGCGTACTACGACGACTACGGCACCGAGGTCTCCGTGGAGAAGCCGCCCGCCGCGGACACCCAGGGCTTTCAGGAACTGCTGGAGCAGTACGGGAGCGGTTCCTGAGGCACGCGGCCGGGTTGCCGGGGCGGGCGGGAATTCCGGGGCGGCTGTCAGTGGGCTGGGATAGGCTCGAAAGCCTGATCACTGTGTAGTGGCCATGCATGAGCCAGGAGTAGTGCGTGATGCGCCGTGTGTCGTGCGGCATCCGCGCCATGGGTCATCGGCCATCGTTTTCCGTGGGGGGAACCATGGGTCTTTCTGTACGTACGCGCGCTGGCACGGCCGGTGTCGGTCTGGTGGCGCTGGTGCTGGCCGGCGGGGCGGTCGGGTGTGGCAGCGAGAAGTCGCTGGACATGGAGCCGGCCGCGGCGGTCGCCAAGGCGGCGAAGAACACCGAGGAGATCAAGTCCCTGAACTACCGGATGGCCGGTGAGATCCCCGGCGAGGGCGAGATCGAGGGCACCGCCTCGATGAGCCTCGACCCGGTCGCCATGAGCATGAAGATGGAGCTGGCGCCCGGCGGCACCTCCGCCCCCGAGGGCGGCGAGGTCGAGATCCGCCTCCTCGACAACGCGATGTTCGTCAACGGCGGCGAGCAGGCCGCCGAGGAGCTGGACGGCAAGAGCTGGATCAAGTTCGACATGGCCGCGCTGGGCGCCGACGACGAGCTGAGCCAGCTCGGGGGCGCCGGTCAGGCCGACCAGAACCCGACGAGCGAGGCCGGCTTCCTCACCGGCGCCAAGGATGTCGAAGAGGTCGGCACCGAGACCGTCGACGGCGTGCAGACCACCCACTACAAGGGCGAAGTCTCCCTGGCCGACCTGCGCGCCTCGCTGAAGGACGAGGACGAGAAGACCCGCGAGGCCCGCGAGAAGAGCCTTGAGCAGTACGAGGACATGGGCGTCGACCAGCTCACCATGGACCTGTGGGTGGACGCCGACGAGCGCACCAAGCAGTTCCGGATGCGCGGCGACGCCGAGCAGGGCCCGCTGGACCTGACGATCACCTTCCTCGACATCAACAAGCCGGTCGAGATCAAGGCCCCGCCCGCCGGGGAGACCATGGACCTGGCCGAGATGATGAACGACCTGGAGCCGACGGCCTGACGTCGGCCCGGTGCGCGCGGTGCCCTGATCCCCGTACGAGCGGATTTGCTCGGCGGGGATCGGGTCGCGTACGCTTCACGAGAAGCCAAAGACCGCTGGTTGTTGCCGTGCGCTCGAATGAGGGTGCGGTGGCCGAAGGATCCGCTGAACTGCGGACGGCCCGCGCAGGTGATCGTGGAAGAACTCCCGGAGCGCATACGCACCTCGTATGTACCTCCGGTCGAGTCCGCCCCGTGCGCCTGCGCCGGGGCGTTTCGTTTTCCCCAGTCCTCCTTCGGGTCCGCGCGGTCGAACACCCCGGAAGGAGGCCGAGACTCTATGGCGAGGCCCGACAAGGCTGCCGCGGTCGCCGAGTTGACGGAGCAGTTCCGCAACTCGAACGCTGCTGTGCTGACCGAGTACCGCGGTCTCACCGTGGCGCAGCTCAAGACGCTGCGCCGGTCGCTCGGTGAGAACGCCCAGTACGCCGTGGTGAAGAACACGCTGACCAAGATTGCGGCCAACGAGGCCGGGATCACGACGCTGGACGACCTGTTCAACGGTCCGACGGCTGTCGCCTTCGTCACCGGTGACCCGGTGACGTCGGCGAAGGGTCTCCGTGACTTCGCCAAGGACAACCCGAATCTCGTCATCAAGGGCGGTGTCCTTGACGGCAAGGCGCTGAGCGCCGACGAGATCAAGAAGCTTGCGGACCTTGAGTCCCGCGAGGTTCTGCTCTCCAAGCTGGCCGGTGCCTTCAAGTCGAAGCAGTCCCAGGCTGCCTCGGTCTTCCAGGCGCTGCCGTCGAAGCTCGTCCGCACCGTGGACGCGCTGCGCGCCAAGCAGGACGAGCAGGGCGGTGCCGAGTAATTCGGCTCGCATCATGACCGCCGCCTGACGCGGTGGTCGTAGCGGGCCGAACGTACGCCCGCCAGACATGTACATCCCGGCACCTGCCGAATGAGTGGAAGGAAGCCATCGTGGCTCTCACCCAGGAAGAACTGCTCGCCGAGTTCGAGACGATGACCCTCATCCAGCTTTCCGAGTTCGTGAAGGCGTTCGAGGAGAAGTTCGACGTCACCGCCGCCGCCGCGGTCGCCGTCGCCCCGGCCGGTCCGGTCGCCCCGGCCGAGGCCGTCGAGGAGCAGGACGAGTTCGACGTCATCCTCACCGGCGCCGGTGAGAAGAAGATCCAGGTCATCAAGGTCGTGCGTGAGCTGACCTCGCTGGGCCTGAAGGAGGCCAAGGACCTGGTCGACGGTGCGCCGAAGGCCGTCCTGGAGAAGGTCACCAAGGAGGCCGCCGAGAAGGCCAAGGAGTCCCTCGCGGGCGCCGGCGCCTCGGTCGAGGTCAAGTAAGCAGCCGCCTGCCCGTGCGGCACGGCCCGAGAGGGCTGTAACGCGGGCGCCCCGAAGAGCGATCATCCATCCGGGTGGTCGCTCTTCGGCATTCCCGGAGGGTCCGACCGCGGTTGCCCTGCCCGCGTGACGGCGAGGGGTAAGGTGATCTTCGTCGTGTCCCTGGGGGCCCTGGTCGGGCGCGGGGGGCCTTGACGAACCGCACGCAGCGCGCAATTCTCAGGACGCGTCGTCACAAGGATCCGGGCATCCGAGGCATGGATCGGCGACGAAGAGGGCAGGATGAACGTGCGTTGAGGGTGTCGCCTTGTCGCAGGGGTTGAGTACAACGAGGGCAAAGAGGGTTCGGAAAAACCCGGACTGGACATCAGTGTGCCAAGTGGCTACACTGACCCTTTGCGCTGCCTGTTAGCTGTCCCCTGCCCGTCACCAGGGGCATGCCCTCGCTTGAGCACCGACGACCGGACCGTCCCTGACCTGGCCTTTCGGCCCGATCTTGGGAACCTGTCTCTGTGTATCGGTGAGGGGCCGGTACGCGCGTAGTGAGTCCGAGCCCTCGGAAGGACCCCCTCTTGGCCGCCTCGCGCAACGCCTCGACCGCGAATACGAACAACGGTGCCAGCACCGCCCCGCTGCGCATCTCTTTTGCAAAGATCAAGGAGCCTCTTGAGGTTCCGAACCTGCTTGCGCTCCAGACCGAGAGCTTTGACTGGCTGCTCGGCAACACCGCATGGCAGAGTCGGGTCGAGGAGGCTCTGGAGAACGGTCAGGACGTCCCCACCAAGTCCGGTCTGGAGGAGATCTTCGAGGAGATCTCCCCGATCGAGGACTTCTCCGGGTCGATGTCCCTGACCTTCCGGGACCACCGCTTCGAGCCGCCGAAGAACTCCATCGACGAGTGCAAGGAGCGTGACTTCACCTACGCCGCTCCGCTCTTCGTCACCGCCGAATTCACCAACAACGAGACCGGCGAGATCAAGTCCCAGACGGTCTTCATGGGCGACTTCCCGCTCATGACGAACAAGGGCACCTTCGTCATCAACGGCACCGAGCGTGTCGTGGTCTCGCAGCTGGTCCGCTCGCCGGGCGTCTACTTCGACTCCTCCATCGACAAGACCTCCGACAAGGACATCTTCTCCGCCAAGATCATCCCGTCCCGGGGTGCCTGGCTGGAGATGGAGATCGACAAGCGCGACATGGTCGGTGTGCGCATCGACCGCAAGCGCAAGCAGTCCGTCACCGTCCTGCTCAAGGCGCTCGGCTGGACCACCGAGCAGATCCTTGAGGAGTTCGGCCAGTACGAGTCGATGCGCGCCACCCTGGAGAAGGACCACACCCAGGGCCAGGACGACGCGCTGCTCGACATCTACCGCAAGCTGCGTCCGGGCGAGCCCCCCACGCGCGAGGCCGCGCAGACGCTCCTTGAGAACCTGTACTTCAACCCCAAGCGCTACGACCTCGCCAAGGTCGGCCGCTACAAGGTCAACAAGAAGCTGGGCACGGAGACCGGCCTGGAAGCCGGTGTGCTGACCGTCGAGGACATCCTCGCCACGATCAAGTACCTGGTGAAGCTGCACGCCGGCGAGACCGAGACGGTCGGCGACTCCGGCCGTTCGATCATGGTCGAGACCGACGACATCGACCACTTCGGCAACCGCCGCATCCGTAACGTCGGCGAGCTGATCCAGAACCAGGTCCGTACGGGTCTGGCGCGTATGGAGCGGGTCGTGCGCGAGCGCATGACCACCCAGGACGTCGAGGCGATCACGCCGCAGACGCTGATCAACATCCGGCCGGTCGTCGCCTCCATCAAGGAGTTCTTCGGCACCAGCCAGCTGTCCCAGTTCATGGACCAGAACAACCCGCTGTCGGGGCTGACGCACAAGCGTCGTCTGAACGCCCTGGGCCCGGGTGGTCTCTCCCGTGAGCGGGCCGGCTTCGAGGTCCGTGACGTGCACCCCTCGCACTACGGCCGGATGTGTCCGATCGAGACGCCCGAAGGCCCGAACATCGGTCTGATCGGCTCGCTCGCCTCGTACGGCCGGATCAACCCGTTCGGCTTCATCGAGACGCCGTACCGCAAGGTCGTCGAGGGCCGGGTCACCGACGAGGTGGACTACCTGACCGCCGACGAGGAAGACCGCTTCGTCATCGCGCAGGCCAACGCCCCGCTGTCGGACGACTTCCGGTTCGAGGAGAACCGGGTGCTGGTCCGCCGCCGCGGCGGCGAGGTCGACTACGTCCCCGGTGACGACGTGGACTACATGGACGTCTCGCCGCGCCAGATGGTGTCGGTCGCGACCGCCATGATCCCCTTCCTGGAGCACGACGACGCCAACCGTGCCCTCATGGGCGCGAACATGATGCGTCAGGCCGTGCCGCTGATCCGCTCCGAGTCCCCGCTCGTCGGCACCGGCATGGAGTACCGCTCCGCCGTCGACGCCGGTGACGTGGTCAAGGCGGAGAAGGCCGGCGCGGTCCAGGAGGTCTCCGCCGACTACATCACCACCGCCAACGACGACGGCACGTACATCACGTACCGCCTGGCCAAGTTCGCCCGCTCCAACCAGGGCACCTCGGTCAACCAGAAGGTCATCGTCAACGAGGGCGACCGGGTCATCGAGGGCCAGGTCCTCGCCGACGGTCCGGCCACCCAGAACGGCGAGATGGCGCTCGGCAAGAACCTGCTGGTCGCGTTCATGCCGTGGGAGGGCCACAACTACGAGGACGCGATCATCCTGTCGCAGCGCCTCGTGCAGGACGACGTCCTCTCCTCGATCCACATCGAGGAGCACGAGGTCGACGCCCGTGACACCAAGCTGGGCCCCGAGGAGATCACCCGGGACATCCCGAACGTCTCCGAGGAGGTCCTCGCCGACCTCGACGAGCGCGGCATCATCCGCATCGGCGCCGAGGTCATCGCCGGAGACATCCTGGTCGGCAAGGTGACGCCCAAGGGCGAGACCGAGCTGACCCCCGAGGAGCGCCTGCTGCGCGCGATCTTCGGTGAGAAGGCCCGTGAGGTCCGGGACACCTCGCTGAAGGTGCCGCACGGCGAGACCGGCAAGGTCATCGGCGTCCGCGTCTTCGACCGCGAGGAGGGCGACGAGCTGCCCCCCGGTGTCAACCAGCTGGTGCGCGTGTACGTGGCGCAGAAGCGGAAGATCACCGACGGTGACAAGCTCGCCGGCCGGCACGGCAACAAGGGTGTCATCTCCAAGATCCTGCCGATCGAGGACATGCCGTTCCTGGAGGACGGCACCCCGGTCGACATCATCCTCAACCCGCTCGGCGTCCCGTCCCGGATGAACCCGGGACAGGTGCTGGAGATCCACCTCGGCTGGCTCGCCAGCCGCGGCTGGGACGTCTCCGGACTCGCCGACGACTGGGCCCAGCGGCTCCAGACCATCGGCGCCGACCAGGTCGTCCCCGGCACCAACGTCGCCACCCCGGTGTTCGACGGCGCCCGCGAGGACGAGCTGTCCGGTCTGCTCCAGCACACCATCCCGAACCGCGACGGCGACCGCATGGTCCTCCCGTCCGGCAAGGCGCACATGTTCGACGGCCGCAGCGGTGAGCCGTTCCCGGAGCCGGTCTCGGTCGGCTACATGTACATCCTCAAGCTCCACCACCTGGTCGACGACAAGCTGCACGCCCGGTCGACCGGTCCGTACTCGATGATCACCCAGCAGCCGCTGGGTGGTAAGGCCCAGTTCGGTGGCCAGCGGTTCGGCGAGATGGAGGTGTGGGCACTTGAGGCGTACGGCGCCGCCTACGCCCTCCAGGAGCTGCTGACCATCAAGTCCGACGACGTCACCGGCCGCGTGAAGGTCTACGAGGCCATCGTCAAGGGCGAGAACATTCCCGAGCCCGGCATCCCCGAGTCCTTCAAGGTGCTCATCAAGGAGATGCAGTCCCTGTGCCTCAACGTGGAGGTGCTGTCCTCGGACGGCATGTCCATCGAGATGCGCGACACCGACGAGGACGTCTTCCGCGCGGCGGAAGAGCTCGGCATCGACCTGTCCCGGCGCGAGCCGAGCAGCGTCGAAGAGGTCTGACGGGAGTCCGGGGGGGGGGGGGCGCGCCCGCGGGGGCGCCCCCCCCCCCCCCCCCCCCCCCGCCCCCCCCGCACAACAACAAACGAGCGGCCGAGCGCAGGTTGTGGCGCGGA
>NZ_JBHYUG010000078.1:24641-37890 GCF_042749375.1 Streptomyces sp. NPDC059477
GGGGCCCAGCTCAGCTGAGGCCCCCGCCGACCCCCAGGCCCCCGAATCAGACCACAGACTTACAACCCTGAGAGGGATTGACGCATAGTGCTCGACGTCAACTTCTTCGACGAGCTCCGGATCGGTCTGGCCACCGCTGACGACATCCGTCAGTGGAGCCACGGCGAGGTCAAGAAGCCGGAGACCATCAACTACCGCACGCTCAAGCCCGAGAAGGACGGCCTCTTCTGCGAGAAGATCTTCGGCCCCACCCGGGACTGGGAGTGCTACTGCGGCAAGTACAAGCGTGTCCGCTTCAAGGGCATCATCTGTGAGCGCTGCGGTGTCGAAGTCACCCGCGCCAAGGTGCGCCGCGAGCGGATGGGCCACATCGAACTGGCCGCGCCCGTCACCCACATCTGGTACTTCAAGGGCGTCCCGTCGCGCCTCGGCTACCTGCTCGACCTCGCCCCGAAGGACCTGGAGAAGGTCATCTACTTCGCGGCGTACATGATCACCTTCGTCGACGAGGAGCGCCGTACGCGCGATCTGCCCTCGCTGGAGGCGCATGTCTCCGTCGAGCGCCAGCAGATCGAGCAGCGCCGTGACGCCGACCTCGAAGGCCGCGCCAAGAAGCTGGAGACCGACCTCGGCGAGCTGGAGGCCGAGGGCGCCAAGGCGGACGTGCGCCGCAAGGTCCGTGAGGGCGCCGAGCGTGAGATGAAGCAGCTGCGCGACCGTGCGCAGCGCGAGATCGACCGTCTGGACGAGGTCTGGTCCCGCTTCAAGAACCTCAAGGTCCAGGACCTGGAGGGCGACGAGCTGCTCTACCGCGAGCTGCGTGACCGCTTCGGCACGTACTTCGACGGTTCGATGGGCGCCGCCGCGCTCCAGAAGCGCCTGGAGTCCTTCGACCTGGACGAGGAGGCCGAGCGCCTCCGCGAGATCATCCGCACCGGCAAGGGCCAGAAGAAGACCCGCGCCCTGAAGCGGCTGAAGGTCGTCTCCGCGTTCCTCCAGACCTCCAACAGCCCCAAGGGCATGGTCCTGGACTGTGTCCCGGTCATCCCGCCGGACCTGCGTCCGATGGTGCAGCTGGACGGTGGCCGCTTCGCGACCTCCGACCTGAACGACCTGTACCGCCGCGTGATCAACCGGAACAACCGCCTGAAGCGGCTTCTCGACCTCGGCGCGCCCGAGATCATCGTCAACAACGAGAAGCGCATGCTCCAGGAGGCCGTCGACGCCCTCTTCGACAACGGTCGTCGTGGTCGTCCGGTGACCGGACCGGGCAACCGTCCGCTGAAGTCGCTGTCCGACATGCTCAAGGGCAAGCAGGGCCGCTTCCGTCAGAACCTGCTCGGCAAGCGCGTGGACTACTCCGCGCGTTCCGTGATCGTCGTCGGCCCGCAGCTCAAGCTGCACCAGTGCGGTCTGCCGAAGGCGATGGCGCTGGAGCTGTTCAAGCCGTTCGTGATGAAGCGCCTGGTCGACCTGAACCACGCGCAGAACATCAAGAGCGCCAAGCGCATGGTCGAGCGCGGCCGGACCGTGGTGTACGACGTCCTCGAAGAGGTCATCGCCGAGCACCCGGTGCTGCTGAACCGTGCGCCCACCCTGCACCGCCTGGGCATCCAGGCCTTCGAGCCGCAGCTGGTCGAGGGCAAGGCCATCCAGATCCACCCGCTCGTGTGTACCGCGTTCAACGCGGACTTCGACGGTGACCAGATGGCCGTACACCTTCCGCTGTCCGCGGAGGCGCAGGCCGAGGCGCGCATCCTGATGCTGTCCTCGAACAACATCCTCAAGCCCGCCGACGGCCGTCCGGTGACGATGCCGACCCAGGACATGGTCCTCGGTCTGTACTTCCTCACCACCGACGGTGATGGCCGCGGGGTCAAGGGCACCGACCGGGTGTTCTCCTCCAGCGCCGAGGCGATCATGGCGTTCGACGCCGGGGAGCTGTCGCTCCAGGCGCCGGTCGACATCCGCTTCCCGGTGGGCACCATCCCGCCGCGGGGCTGGGAGCCGCCGGTGCGCGAGGAGGGCGAGCCGGAGTGGCAGCAGGGTGACACCTTCACCCTGAAGACCACGCTGGGCCGCGCGCTCTTCAACGAGCTGCTGCCCGAGGACTACCCCTTCGTGGACTACGAGGTGGGCAAGAAGCAGCTCTCCCAGATCGTCAACGACCTGGCCGAGCGCTACCCCAAGGTCATCGTGGCGGCGACGCTCGACAACCTGAAGGCGGCCGGCTTCTTCTGGGCCACCCGTTCCGGTGTGACCGTCGCGATCTCGGACGTCGTCGTCCCCGAGGCGAAGAAGGACATCGTCGCCGGGTACGAGCTTCAGGACGAGAAGGTCCAGAAGCAGTACGAGCGCGGTCTGATCACCAAGGACGAGCGCACCCAGGAGCTCATCACCATCTGGAACAAGGCGACCAACGAGGTCGCCGAGGCGATGAACGCCAACTTCCCGAGGACCAACCCGATCTTCATGATGGTCCACTCGGGTGCCCGCGGAAACATGATGCAGATGCGTCAGATCGCGGGTATGCGTGGCCTGGTGTCGAACGCCAAGAACGAGACGATCCCGCGTCCGATCAAGGCGTCCTTCCGTGAGGGCCTGTCCGTGCTGGAGTACTTCATCTCCACCCACGGTGCCCGTAAGGGTCTGGCCGACACCGCCCTGCGTACCGCCGACTCGGGTTACCTGACCCGTCGTCTGGTGGATGTCTCGCAGGACGTGATCATCCGTGAGGAGGACTGCGGTACCGACCGCGGTCTGCGTCTGGAGATCGCCGAGCGTCAGTCCGACGGCTCGCTGATCAAGGCGGAGAACGTCGAGACGTCCGTGTACGCGCGCTGCCTCGCCGAGGACATCGTGGTGGACGGCAAGGTGCTGGCCCCGGCCGGTACCGACCTCGGCGATGTGCTGATCGACGAGGTCGTCAAGCACGGCATCGCCGAGGTCAAGACCCGCTCGGTGCTGACCTGCGAGTCCGCCGTCGGCACCTGCGCCATGTGCTACGGCCGCTCGCTGGCCACCGGCAAGCTGGTCGACATCGGTGAGGCGGTCGGCATCATCGCCGCCCAGTCCATCGGTGAGCCCGGCACCCAGCTGACGATGCGTACCTTCCACACCGGTGGTGTGGCCGGTGACGACATCACGCAGGGTCTGCCGCGTGTCGTCGAGCTGTTCGAGGCCCGTACGCCGAAGGGTGTCGCCCCGATCTCCGAGGCGGCCGGCCGGGTGCGGATCGAGGAGACCGAGAAGACCAAGAAGCTCGTCATCACCCCGGACGACGGCTCGGACGAGACGGCGTTCCCGATCTCCAAGCGCGCGCGCCTGGAGGTCGGCGAGGGCGACCACGTCGAGGTGGGCCAGAAGCTCACCGCGGGTGCCACCAACCCGCACGACGTGCTGCGCATCCTCGGCCAGCGGGCCGTGCAGGTCCACCTGGTCGGCGAGGTCCAGAAGGTCTACAACTCGCAGGGTGTGTCGATCCACGACAAGCACATCGAGATCATCATCCGGCAGATGCTGCGCCGGGTGACGATCATCGAGTCCGGCGACGCCGAGCTGCTGCCCGGTGAGCTGGTCGAGCGCTCGAAGTTCGAGACCGAGAACCGTCGTGTGGTCCAGGAGGGCGGTCACCCGGCCTCCGGTCGTCCGCAGCTGATGGGTATCACCAAGGCCTCGCTGGCGACCGAGTCGTGGCTGTCGGCGGCGTCCTTCCAGGAGACGACGCGAGTGCTCACGGACGCGGCGATCAACGCCAAGTCCGACTCGCTGATCGGCCTCAAGGAGAACGTCATCATCGGCAAGCTCATCCCGGCCGGTACGGGTCTGTCCCGCTACCGCAACATCCGGGTGGAGCCGACCGAGGAGGCCAAGGCCGCGATGTACTCGGCCGTGGGCTACGACGACATCGACTACTCGCCGTTCGGTACGGGGTCGGGTCAGGCTGTACCGCTGGAGGACTACGACTACGGGCCCTACAACCAGTAGTCGTTCCTTTGAGCTGAGTCGGAGGGCGGTCACCTTTTCCGGGTGGCCGCCCTTCGGCGTGTTCGGCGGGCCGGGGGTGTCAGCGGGCCAGGTGTGTCAGCGGGCCGCCAGTTCCCAGACGCCGAGGACGACGGCCGTGGCGGCGGCCAGCGCGGCGATGCTGGTGACCGGCCAGCGGGCGCGCTCCAGGGCGTCCAGCCGCTGTTCGTGGTCGGCGAGCTGCCGATCGCTCTGATCGCTGCGCTGCACCAGCAGGGCGAGCTGGCCGTCGACCCGGGCGAACCCGGCCTCCAGGGTGCCGCGCAGGCGTTCCAGTTCGAGGGCGATGGTCAGGGGGTCGTTCGGATCGGGGTCTGTCATGGGCGCCTCGGGGGAACGTCGAGAGATCTTCGGGGAACGGGGCTCAGGAGCCGTACGGGACTTTCAGCGCGGCCCAGGAGGTGGCGCCGGGCCAGCCGTCGGCGTCGGCGCCGGTGTAGCCGAGCTTGCGCTGCCACTTGGCGTAGGACGCGCGGTCGGCCTCGGTCCACTGCGGGCCGGGGCCCCGGGCGTAGGCGGAGCAGCCGACGGCGACCAGGCGCTTGCCCATCGCGGTGACGATCGGTGACGTGGGGTTCGTCCTGAACCAGGCGGCGCCGGGGAAGGGCTGATGGGCAGGGGTGGGGGCTGGGGGCGCCGGCTTGGGGGCAGGGGTGGGCGCCGGGGTCGTCGGCTCGGGGGCGGGGGCCGGCCCGGTGGCGAGGCGGGTTGTCACGCGGGTGCGGAAGGCGGTCATCGTGAAGCCGCGCGGGTCGATCTTGGCGCCGGTCCACTCCTTGTGGCCGATCACGGACTTCGCGTTCCAGCCGTGGGCCCGGCACAGCGCGGCCGAGGCCCGGGCCATGGCCTCCAGCTGGGCCTCGGGCCAGGGGTCCTTGCCGTCGCCGAGGTTGACGCACTCGAAGCCGTAGAAGTGGACGTTGCCGTCGGTGTCGTTCTCGTTCGGCGCGGGTACGGCGGTTTCGGCGATGACCGCCTTCAGCACGTCGCCGTCGCCGCTGCCCGCGTGGTTGGCGCGGCCGTTGCCGACGAGGTGGACGGTGCCGTCCTTGGCGATCACGCCGTGGCACAGGGGGCCGGGGAGCGCCGCGTGGCCGTTGAAGCAGAGGGCGACGCTGGCGGTGGTCCCGGTGGTGACGGTGTGGTGGATCATCACGCCGTGCACCGGGCCCCAACGGCCCTTGGTGTTGCGGTTGTTGGTGCGCCAGCCGGGGTGCTCGACGACGGTGACGCCTTCGGCCCGTAGGGCGGATACGAGGGCGGTGGGGGTCAAGGGGGTGGCCATGGGGGCGCCTTTCGGTGGGGGCGGCTTGTCCTTTTGGAGAGAGCCGCCGGGGGGGGGAGAGATGAGCCCCGGCCGCCTGGGGGAGCGGCTCGGGGCGTCGGGGGTGTCGGCGTTCTCGGCGTTGCCGGGCGGGGTAGGCCGGGGGTACTACTCCTCGACCGGCGGGGTGGGCCCGGCCGGGGGTGCCGGAGGCGGGATCTCGGTGGGCGGCTCGGTGGTCTCCGGGGGGTCCTGCGGCGAGGCCGGATCGGGTGTCTGCGGGCCAGGGTCGGATACGGTCTCGGTCACCTCCGACGGCGTCACCGCGACCGGCACCGGCGCCAGATACTCGGCCAGCCCGGTGGTGACGGCCTCCGCGAGCTGGGCGAGCTGCTGGGCGTCGAGGGTGACGGGGACGGGCTCGGGCGGGGCTGTCGTGGCCGTCCCGGCGACGGGCCCGGCCGGTGTCTCAGACATGCGCGGACTCCTTGATCTCGCCCCAGGTCAGGCCCGAGGCGGTGAGGGCGGCCAGGGTCGGGAAGGCTGCGGTCACCGAGGCGTACGTGGCGAGGGTGACGGGCGCCGGGTCCGCGGCGGCGTCCGGGGTGAGCCCCACGTCGGCCGGGGTGCCGTTGGGCTGGGTGCCACGCAGGGTCAGGGTCTGGCGTACGCCGCCGTCGGAAGCGGCGGCGGTGCTGATGCCGACCACCCAGGCCAGGGTGTTGAGGCGGGTGCCCGTGCTGTCGATCAGGCGGATCACATCGCCGAGCTGCACCCGGGGGTCGTAGAGCACCTCCACGTCCCCGATGACGGGCACCGGGTAGACCCCGGCCGTGTACATCGCGTTGGCGATGGCCTGGGCGGAGGAGAGGTCCTGGATCCAGTCGGTGCTCTCGCCGGTGTGCTCCTGGCGGCCGTAGTACTTCTCGCTGGTCGTACCCGCGACGTACCGGGTGGCGGACCGCTCCACCGGGTCGGCCTTCGGTTTGAGCGTCTCCAGGTAGACGGACGGGGTGCCGTCCTTCTTCGCCGTGTAGAGGGTCTGGGCCGTGCGGTTGGTGAACCGCATCACCAGCTGGCCGTCCTCGCGGCGGGTCAGGACGTCGACCGCGCCCTTCACGGCCGTGGTGCCGGCCCGGGTGGTGGCGAAGCGGACCTGGGAGCCGCCGGTGACGACCGAGTCGTCGTCCGTCGTGGGCGGGCCGATGTCGAACTCCTCCTCCGCCATGACGTACGACACCGTCAGCGTGCCGTTGGCGGGCACGGACCGGACGATCGTGTCGGTGTAGGTGGTGCCCGGTTCGAAGCCGGAGTCCTCCCAGACACGGGCGGGCTGGGTGATGTAGTTGCGGCAGGCGTCGATCTCCTCGGTGAGGGTGAGGGAGGCGATGTCCCGTACCGAGGTGAGGGTCAGGTCGGGAACGGTCGGCGTGGTGCTGAAGCGGGTGTGGTTGCGCCAGCGGAAGACGCCCCGCTCGTCGAACTCGGCGGTCGACAGGCCGGCCTTCGCGATCTGCCCGATGACCTCCCACTGCGAGCCGGACACCCGGGGCACCGCGTTCAGCGGCAGGATCGCGTCGTCGAGTTCGACGGCCTTGGTCCAGGTGCCGGTCTGGTCGAAGACGGCGGCGGAGGGCATCGCGGGCAGCCCGCTGGTGAGCTGGACGCCCTCCACGGCCAGATCGGTGACGAGGGTCAGTTCGCGCAGCTCGGCCGGGGGCTGGACGCCGTACGCGTTGGTGAAGGTGGTGGGCGTGCCGAGCAGGACCGTGCCGTCCGGGCCGGTCAGCCGGGGCTGCACGGTCGGGTACACGCTGCTGCCGGTGCTCACGGTGTCGAAGAAGGCCCCGATGTGCCACACGCCCTTGAGCGCCTGGACGGCCGGCCAGCTCTCCCAGTACAGGTAGGCGCTGGTGTCGTCCTTCGTGCCGGACCTGAACAGGACCCGTCCGGTCGCGAAGTTCACCTCCATCCGCAGGAAACCGCTCGTACCGCCCGTGCGGTCCAGTACGAGATCCATGCGGACGGTGTCGCCGGTGCCGACCCCGCTGTTCACCCACGCCTCGGCGAGCAGCCTGCTGCCGGGCACGGTGACCCGGGAGCGGGGGAACCAGCTCGCGGTGAGACCGGTGGTGCGCGGCAGCAGCGCCATCTCGTGCGGGGCGCCGTCCCTGGTCCAGGTGTAGCCGGTGGGGGAGGGCAGGGTTTCCGGCTGGCCGTACGGAGTGGCGAAGCCGCCGTGCAGGGTGGCGTGGACGAGGGTGAGCGGCTGCCCGGCGACGAACTCCGGGTAGCGGGGCGGCGGGGCGGAGTGCACGCCCGCTTGGCGCAGCAGTTCGTCCACGCACCAGGTGGCGGTGGCGACCGGCCGCCCCCACAGGAATCCGGCGTACGGCTTGGGCAGCAGCGCCGGGCCGCGCAGCCGTTCGGCGCCGTCCAGCACGGTGAGCTGTACGGAGTCGGTGCCCGCCTGCGCGGAACGGGACCTGACCGTGCCGCGGAAGGCGGGCAGGGTGGTCGTGCCGACGCCGCCGTGGTGGACGACGGACTGGCCCGGCCGGGCGAGGTCGCCGGTGGCGCGGAGCGCCCAGGGGGCGTACAGCTCGGGTGCGGTGACCCCGCCGGTGCCGGAGATCTGGAGCTGGAGCTGGGCGGCGGAGGATCCGGAGAAGGCGCGCATGGCGGCGGGCAGATCGGTCGCGTACGACCGCTCCACCTGCCAGGACTGCACCTGCGCGGAGCGGTCCTTGCCGCCGATCCGGGTGGTGTGGGTGACGGTCCGTTCGCCCGCCGCGAGCGCGGTGGTGGTGGCGTCGTCAGCCTGCTGCACCGGACACCTCCACGAGGTCGAGGCTGAAGTTGCGGTAGGGGAGGGGGCGGCCGGGGGCGTCGCTGTAGCCGGTGACCGACATGGGCGGCAGGCCGTCGCCGGGGACGCCGTCCGCCGCCGTACCGCCGTACGTCAGACAGGCGCCGGCGAGGGAGTAGGTGCCGGGGGTGCCGGGCTTGGCGGTGGGGGTGGCGTAGGCGGCGCCGGGTGGGACGGTGCCGGTGACGAGGGGGCCGGGGGTGGTGCTGGAGCTGAGGTAGCTGCCGTCGGCCTTCTTGTAGTCGAGGCCGACGGTGACCGTGCCGAGGGCGGCGAGTGCGGTGGGGGCGCGGAAGGAGATCGGGAGGCCGGGGGTGACGGGGAAGTTGCCGACGGTCGCGGTGCAGCGCCAGGCGACCGTGCTGGTGGCATCGGTGGCGGTGAAGGCGAAGACGCCGGGGGTGGTCGTGGTGAGGGTGCCGGTGGGGAGGGTTACGAACCACTGGGCGAGCCCGGTGATGTCGGTGGCGCCCGCCACGCCGGTCCCGGCGGCCTGGGCGGGGGCGAGGACGTTTCCGGCGGCGGGGTCGATGACGTACACCGGTCCGGAGCCGTCGATGCGGCGGGCGATGCGGTCGAGCGCGCGGGCGGGCGCGGGCGGCAGCAGGTCCCAGGCGAGCTTGAGGCGGCGGACGGGGGCCTGGTTGCGGGTGACGGTGACCCGGCCGCCGAGCGACTTGAACTCGCTGACGCCGAGGTCGGCGCTGCGGTCGAAGGACTTGGCGGCCTGGTCGATCTCGGCCATGGAGCCGGGGCGGCCGATCCAGAGGTTTCCCATGGGGGCTCCGTACGTGGTGAGTCGGCCCGGGAGGGCGTGCGGGTGTGGAGGCGTGCGGGTGTGAGGGCGTGCGGGCATGAAAAAAGCCGACGGGGCGTCCGTCGGCGGGCGGGAGCGGGGAGCGGGGAGCTGGGGAGCTGAGGGCGTTGGTGCTTGCCCCTGTCTATCGGCGGGCGAGCTGCCGCTGACCCAGGAACACGGCTCGGGCGATCTCCTGCGAGTCGACCTGGATGACGATCGGGCGGTCGGCGAGTTTCTCGACGGCGGCGGTGAGGGTACGGAGGCCGCCGCCCTGTCCGAGCATGCGTTCCAGCTTGGAGAGCGGGAGGACGGCCTCGTGTTCGCCGGCCTCGCCGAGCAGGGCGAGGGTGCCGCCGGAGCGGGCCTGGACGACACCGCCGGTGGCGAGGCGGGGGACGGGGACGCTGAGGCGGGGGAAGGAGTAGCCGCGCCCACCGTACTTGGGCACCCAGTCGGGGATGGAGATGCGGATTCCGGCGAGAATGCCGAACAGGGCGTTCAGAGCGACGGCGAGGCCGGTGAAGGGGCTGATCATGGCGTTGCCGATGCCCTTGAGCACCGGCCCGGAGTTCTTCGACAGCGCGCCCACCGCCGTGCCGATGTGCTTCATGGCGAGTTCGACGCCCTTGTGCAGTACGGCGGTGACCTTGTCCATGTTGACGAACTGCGCGACGAGCGGCGCCAGCAGCGTCATCACCAGCCCGAACGGGCTGGCGGCCATGGCGAGGTTGAGCCCCTTCTGGGCGAGCGAGGCGCCTTTGAGGCCCTTGCCCAGATTGCCCATGGACTTCTCGCCCTTGTCGGCGTTCTTGGCGGCTTTGCCTACGGATGTGTTGACGCCGTCGGCCTGCTTCTTGACGTTCTTCAGCTCACCCTGGGCGCCCTTGGCGGCGGACTTGAGCTTGTCGAGGGAGGACTTGAGTCGGTCGGAGCCGCCTTTGGACTTGGTGAGCGAACCGTCCAGGGTACGCAGCCCGGCAGTGAGCTTCCGTACAGCGCTGTCGCTGTTGTTGGCGGTGGTCCGTATCTTTCCGACGGCGGTCGCAGTCTGGCCGGATCCGTTTCTCAGTTGGGACAGGGGACCGCTGGCCGACGCGGCGCCCTTCTGCAGTGCGCTCATGCTGCGGGTGGTCGGGTCGAGCCTTCCTCGCAGGTTCTGCAGGCTCGTGGCCACGTTGAGTACGGCTCGTTTGAGACTCATGGGGATTCATCTCCGTGGTGTGCGTGGGGCCAGCGGGGGTGGTCAGCGGCGATCCAGACTGTCCCGCAGGTCGTTGGAGGCCGCGGTCACACGGTTCGTCTCGCTGGTGACCTGTCGCGCCGCGGCCGTCGCGGCGCGGGTGCTCGCAACTGTCGCGGCGCCGGTGTTCGTGGTGGCGGTGGTAGCGGTGGTGGTGCGGGTGTTTGCGGCGGTGGTGGTGTTCGCGGCGGTGCCGGTCCCGGTGCCGGTGTTCGCGGTAGTGGCGGTTGTCGGTTCATCCCGGTGGTCTCGGACCAGGCGCTGAAATAGACCGCCGGTCTCACCGTCGTTGTTATACGTCAGGCGAAACCTGTGGAGAAGGAACTCCTCGTTGAGCTTGATAATGGGAGGGATTTGAAGACTGATGATGTCCCAGGCCATCTTGGCAGCTACCACTTCGAATGCCGCCATTTTGAAATCCGATACAGCGCCGACGGCTTCGTTCTTGTACGCATTGAACTCGTGCCCGAGGACGTAGTCCTTCTCCTCAAGGACGCCGAGCCTCTTCTCCATGGACTCCTTGTTTGTGTCACCATTTAGGGTGTTTTTGATGGCTTTTATTTCGCCGTCTATTCGGTCGATCTCTGAGTTTTCACCCGACATGGCTTACCTCCTGCGGGAGTGCTTGCTAGGGTGGCGCGGTGTCAATGCTGTGCCATGCGGTGCGCATGGGTGGAGGGGGTCGAGATGGCATTCGCATTCGGATTTTTTGGGCTCATTTTTTCGGGGATAGGCCTGGTGGTCTTCCGTCAGGACTTACTGATGCGGCGGAATGCAGTTTCCGTCACCGGGATTGTTGCGGATCGCGTCTTCAAGCCAGGAGGGGGGTCTTGGCCGGTCAGCGTTATTGTGAAATACACCGCGCAGGACGGCGTCACGAGAGAATCCTCTGTCGCCGCCCCCACTGGAAACCCCGTGGTCCAAGTGGGGGACGCGATGGAGATCGTCTACAATCCGGCCAATCTCAGAGATGTGCGGAGCGCCGAAAAATTCGACTCGAAGAAGCGAATGCCTGGTAATGGCTTGGTGTGGCTGGGTGGAGTGTTTTTGGCCGTTGCGGTCATCTGGCTGGCCGCCGGAATCTGACGACGGCCTTCAGGACAGTTCGTCGTGCGGGTGGGGGCGGGCCGTCGGTGAGCCGGGGGTGTGGGGGACGGGCAGGACCTTCGCGCCGTCGGGCGAGGTAGGCCGGTCGGGAGCCGTCGGCTCAGACCGCCGGCGTTCGTCATGCTCCCCCCGGTCCCGCCACCCCTTCCCGTACGCCGTGAACTCCCGCTTCTCGATCTCCGCCCGCGTCGTGATCACCAGGTCGGGCGGCAGAGGGCGGCCCTTGAGGCGGGCGGCCAGTTGCTCGCGTACCTCGGCCGCCGCCTCGGCGTATTCCGTGCCGGCCCACGCCGCGCCCTCTTCGTTGGTCACTCGGCCCCCATTCCTCGGTACTACCCGAGCCCACCTGTTAGAACATTTGAGTGATTAGCGTCCCTCAGGGTACTGGGCGTACCCGTGTTGCCCAGGGGAAATCCGGGACACCGTCGATTCTCGGCCGACGTCAGCTCATGGCGTTTGCGGCGGTCCTCACGCCACCTCGTACGTCCCGCTGATCCGGATCGCGCTGGTGGCCGACCACGCCGTACTGAGCACCCCGCCGCTGCCGACCTGCAAGAGGCTCAGGTTCGTCTCGCTCGTGACGCCCCACAGCGTGATACCCGTCGCCCCGGTGGACAGCGTCGGCTGGCAGGCCAGCAGGACCCGCCCGCCGGGCACCGTCGCGATGCCCAGGAACTGCGGAAGCCCGCCCTGCGCACCGGCGGTCACCGGCAGCCCGAGCGTGTAGGCGCCGCTCCCGTACGTCGTCGTGGAGCTGAAGGTCACCAGCGTGGTGAAGTGGCACACCTTCCCCACCACCGCGTACTTCCCGGTCAGCGTCCCGTCGCCGATCGACGGATTCGTTGTCGCGGCCGTCCAGGTCGGCGTGTACGTGTTCCAGGCGCCCAGCGCGATCCACTGCGTACCCGTGTAGTACGTGAGCGTGCCGGGCGTGGTCAGCCACGCCACCATTCCGGCCACCGGCGTCGTGACCGCCTCGTCCCGGTCGTCGGCGTTCGGGTAGCGCAGGATCGTCCGGCTGTCGATGCCCGTGGCCAGGGACTGGAGATGGAGGGGGAGGTTGGCGGTGTCGGTGGGCTGTGGGTACGGGAGCCCGCTGAGCGGGGTGTAGAGGGTCATCGGTCTGTCACTCCTGCCGGGAGGTCTCGGTCATGCACTGAAGAAGTGGGCCAGTTCGGCCGGGCTGGGGTTGCGGGCCACCGGGGCGGCGGCCGGTTCACCCGGATCGGGCGAAGTCATCGGCTCCGCACCCGGCGACGGCGTCGGCTCCGCCCCCGGTCGCGGCACCGGCGTCGGATACTCCAGCGCCTCCGCGTCCTCGTCCCGATGGACCGTGGCGAACATCCAGTTCGCCTCGGCGAGTTGGTCGACGGCCGCGGCGAGCAGATGGTCGGTGACCGACCAGTCCATGGCCTCGCCGTGCAGCTCGCGCAGCGTCGCGCTGTCCCGCGGCAGCTGCCGGACCAGCACCGCGAGCCGGCGGGAGGACAGCCGGCCGCGGTGCCAGTCGAGCAGGTCCACGCCGTAGTGGCGGAGCAGATCCGCCTCCAGCGCCTCGGCGTGCTCGTCGACGAACTCGCCGAGGCTCAGCCTTCCCCCAGGCCGAGCCCGGACTCCTTGCCGTACGCCTCCAGGATCGCGGCGATGTCCTGCATGGTGACCTCGTGCAGGTCGAAGCGCTCGAACTGGGCCTCGCCCAGCAGCACCCGCAGCAGACCGTCCACGTCGTTGTCGTCCAGCTCGCGCAGCGCACGGGCCGTCCTGCGGGTCAGCTCGGTCGGGAGCGTGAAGGTGTCCGTGTCGATGGTGAAGGACCAGGTACGGCCGAGCGCCTCCTGACGCTGGGCGCGGGCCGCGCTGACGTCGAATACCGCCATGCTTCAACTCCTCAAGTGGTTCAGGCACGGGCGCGGGCGGACCGGGGCCCGCCGGGGAGGGCATGAC